>NZ_JBSGBK010000035.1:0-78462 GCF_053601215.1 Amycolatopsis sp. NPDC004772 | reverse complement strand
GGCCCCACGCCTCATCTCACGGCAACACGCACCCCACCCAGCCCTACTGAGAAAACCTCAATGTGGCGTTCGGTGCGTCAGACGCACCGAACGCCACATTGGGTGCGTCTGACGCAACCAACGCCACATTGGGGCGCTTGGGTCAGGAGAGGCGCTCGATGATCAGCGCCATGCCCTGGCCGCCGCCGACGCACATCGTCTCGAGGCCGAACTGCTTGTCGTGGTGCTGCAGGGAGTTGATCAGCGTCGAGGTGATCCGGGCGCCGGTCATGCCGAACGGGTGGCCGACCGCGATCGCGCCGCCGTTGACGTTGAGCCGGTCCAGCTCGATGCCCAGGTCCTGGTAGGACGGGATGACCTGCGCCGCGAACGCCTCGTTGATCTCGACCAGGTCGATGTCGCCGATCGACAGCCCCGCGCGCGAGAGCGCCTGCTTGGACGCCTCGACCGGGCCGTAGCCCATGATCTCCGGCGAAAGCCCGGTGACCCCGGTGGAGACGATCCGCGCCAGCGGCGTCAGGCCCAGTTCGCGCGCCTTCGTGTCGGACATGATGACCAGCGCCGCCGCGCCGTCGTTGAGCGCGCAGCAGTTGCCCGCCGTGACCCGGCCGTCCGGGCGGAACACCGGCTTCAGGCCGGAGACGCCTTCCAGGGTGACGCCGGCGCGCGGGCCGTCGTCCTTCGAGACGACCGTGCCGTCCGGAAGCGTGACGGGGGTGATGTCCTTGGCCCAGAAGCCGTCCGCGATGGCCTTCTCGGCCAGGTTCTGCGAGCGGACGCCGAACTCGTCCATCTCCTCGCGCGTGACGCCCTTCAGCCGGGCCAGGTTCTCCGCGGTCTGGCCCATCGCGATGTAGACGTCCGGGACATTGCCCTCGGTGCGCGGGTCGGTCCAGGTGTCGGTGCCGGACTCGGCGGTCGCCTTGGTGCGCGCTTCGGCGTCGGCGAACAGCGGGTTGTGCGTGTCCGGCCAGGAGTCCGAGCTGCCCTTGCCGAACCGCGACACGGTCTCGACGCCGGCCGAGATGAAGACGTCGCCTTCGCCGGCCTTGATCGCGTGGAAGGCCATCCGGGTGGTCTGCAGGCTGGAGGAGCAGTACCGGGTGATCGTGCAGCCGGGCAGGTGGTCGTAGCCCAGCTCGACGGCGACCGCGCGGCCCATGTTGAACCCGGACTCGCCGCCCGGCAGGCCGCAGCCCAGCATCAGGTCGTCGATGTCGGCCGGGTCGAGCTGCGGCACCTTGGCCAGCGCCGCCGTGACCATCTGGGCGGTCAGGTCGTCGGGCCGCATGCCGACCAGCGAGCCCTTGTTGGCCCGCCCGATGGGCGAGCGTGCGGTGGAGACGATGACGGCTTCAGGCATGACGTGACACATCCTCGTATCGCGAGCTAAGCAGTTGCTCACCATACTGCCGGGTACGGCGGCCGGGAGAAAGCCGGAGCGACTGTGAGGTTGCCCGGTCTGCCAGGATCACCGCGTGGGAAACCAGCTCGAGCGGGTGCTGCGGACCAGGACGATCGTGCTGTGGAGCGCCGGTCTGCTGACCGTCGCCGCGCTCGCCGCCACCCTGCTGCTGACGCTGCTGGGCGGTGGTCGCCCGGAGGACTCGGCCCGGCTCGACGCGCTGAAGACCGCGGCCAACATCGTCGTCGGCACCGGGGGTGCCGCGGCCCTCCTGCTCGCCGCGCGGCGGCAGCGGTCGGCCGAGCTGGAGCTGGTGCAGAAGGACCACGACGCCACCGAGCGCCGGATCACCGAGATGTACGGCAAGGCCGCCGACCAGCTCGGCAGCGACAAGGCGCCGGTGCGGCTGGCCGGGCTGTACGCGCTGGAACGGCTCGCCGCCGGTCACCCGGAGCACCGGCAGACGATCGTCAACGTCTTCTGCGCCTACCTGCGGATGCCCCACGACCCCGGCGAGGACGCCGAGGAGCTGCAGGTCCGCAAGGCCGCGCAGCGCATCCTCATGCTGCACCTGCGGCCCGGCCGGGCCGAGCAGCCGAGCGGCGACTTCTGGCCGGACACCGACCTCGACTTCTCCGGTGCCGAGCTGGTCGGGCTGACCCTCACGCACTGCTCGGTCCGTTCGATCGTCTGCTACGACACGAAGTTTTCCGGGCTGGCCTCGTTCCGCGGGACCGAATTCCGCACCAAGGCCGACTTCAACAAAGCCCTCTTCGCCGATCGCGTCGATTTCCGCGGAACCGTTTTCGGCGGCGAACGCGACAGTTTCAACGGCGCCGTCTTCGCAGGTCCGGCCGATTTCGGGACGAAGTCCGCCGCCCGGCTCGCCGGTGCGCGGGCGAAGCCGGGATTTCCGCGGACCTGGCCGCCGGGCTGGGAAGAACGGCCGATCGCCGGTGAGGCCGGCCAGGTGGAATTGACACGAAAGGACGAACCGGGGCAACCGGCGGCCCGATAGGATCGTCCCACTCGTAACGGCTCGCCATTCCACTGGGAGGTGAACTGGCGATGATGATGGTCCAGACTTCCTGGACGTCCCTGTCCCTTCGAACCGGCTGCCCGGCCATCGACGCCGGGCGGAACCTCCGGGACGGGATGACGGCTCAGCGTGTGACGGCCCTCGGGCCGGTGCCGGTGCGGACGAGCGGCTTGGTGGCCGCCTAGGTCCCCGCCGGGCGGCCCGACCCCGCGCTCGCGGCCCGGCATGCCGACGCGCACCCGGAGCCCGCCCCGCGCTGGGTGGACAGCGCCATGGGGACGCCGTTTAGGCTGGCGGTCGTGGAGTACGCAGAGCACATCGCAGACCTCGTGGGCAACACCCCGCTGGTCAAGCTGAACTCGTTGACCAAGGGGCTCAAGCCGCTCGTGCTGGCCAAGGTCGAGTACCTGAACCCGGGTGGCTCGGTCAAGGACCGCATCGCGCTGCGCATGATCGAGGCCGCCGAAGCATCCGGCGAGCTGCGCCCGGGCGGCACGATCGTGGAGCCGACGTCCGGCAACACCGGCGTCGGCCTGGCCATGGTCGCCCAGCGCAAGGGCTACCGGTGCGTGTTCGTCTGCCCGGACAAGGTCAGCGAAGACAAGCGCAACGTGCTCAAGGCGTACGGCGCCCGCGTCGTGGTGTGCCCGACGGCGGTGCCGCCCGAACACCCGGACTCCTACTACAACGTCTCCGACCGCCTGGTCCGCGAGATCGACGGCGCCTGGAAGCCCAACCAGTACGCCAACCCGCAGAACCCGGAGAGCCACTACCACTCGACCGGCCCCGAGCTGTGGACGCAGACCGAAGGCCGGATCACCCACTTCGTCGCGGGCGTCGGCACCGGCGGCACGATCTCCGGCACCGGCAAGTACCTCAAGGAGATCAGCGACGGCGCCGTGCAGGTGGTCGGCGCCGACCCGGAGGGCTCGGTCTACTCCGGCGGCAGCGGCCGCCCGTACCTGGTCGAAGGCGTCGGCGAGGACTTCTGGCCGGACACCTACGACCGCGACATCGCCGACGAGATCATCCCGGTTTCCGACGCCGACTCCTTCCAGGTCACCCGGCGCCTGGCGCTGGAGGAGGGCCTGCTGGTCGGCGGCTCCTGCGGGATGGCCGTCGCCGCCGCGCTGAAGCTCGCCGAGCGGCTCACCGAGGACGACGTCGTGGTCGTGCTGCTGCCCGACGGCGGCCGCGGCTACCTGACGAAGGTGTTCAACGACACGTGGATGTCCTCCTACGGCTTCCTGCCGCCGGACTCCTCGGGCGCGACGGTCGCCGACGTGCTCACGAAGAAGAGCGGCACGCTGCCCGATCTGGTGCACTCTCACCCGAACGAGACCGTCGCCGAGGCGATCGCGATCCTCTCCGAATTCAGCGTGAGCCAGATGCCCGTCGTCAGCGCGGAACCGCCGGTGATGGCGGCCGAGGTCGTCGGCGCCGTCAACGAACGTGACCTGCTCGACGCGCTGTTCACTGGCAAGGCGCAGCTGGCCGACCGGCTCGAGCAGCACATGTCCCCGCCGCTGCCGACGATCGGCGGCAGCGAGCAGGTGGGCGCGGCGATGACCGCGCTCCAGGGGGCCGACGGCGCGCTCGTGCTGGTCGACGGCAAGCCGGCCGGCGTCGTCACCCGGCACGACCTCCTGGGCTTCCTGGCCGGTCGCTGACCACGCCCGAAGAGAGCCTTTATCGGCGGACCCGGCAGGGGCGTTACGAGCGCCCCGCCGGGCGATCCGATAGCGTGGGCGCGAGTAGAACACTTTCGCGTCCTCGTCAAGGGGGTTCAAGACCCACATGAGTGCACCGCAGCCACCGAACCAGCCGTGGGGTGGCGGCCAGCCACCTCAGGGCCCGCCGAGTGGCCCCCAGCCGCAGCAGGACCCGTTCGGCAGCCCCGAACCGACGCAGGTCGTCCAGCCCGCCCAGCCTCAGGGCGGTTCCCCGTTCGGGGAGACGCCGGAGCCGACCCAGGTGGTCCAGCCGGGCCGGCCGGGTGACGGCGGGGCGGGCGCGACCCAGGCGATGCCGCCGGTCGACGCGAACGCGACCCAGATGGTGAACCCGGTCGGCGGCGGCGACGCCCCGGTCGCGGACTCGACGCAGCTGGTGCCCCCGGGCTCCCAGCCGCCGGCGATCCCGTACACCCCGCCGCCGAGCGCGGCCGACAACCCGGCCGCGGCCTTCGGCCAGCAGCCCGGGGGGTACGGCCAGCAGCAGGGCGGCTTCGGGCAGCCAGGCCAGCAGGGCGGATTCGGGCAGCAGCCGGGCTTCGGCCAGCCGCCGCAGGGGTTCGGTGCCCCCGGTTTCGGTCAGCAGCAGCCCGGCTTCGGCGGGCCGCAGCAGCCGTTCGGCGCGCCGGCCGCGGGCGGCAACGCCCTCTTCGGCTACATCGCCGGTGGCGTCGTCGCCCTGCTGGGCCTGATCGCGCTCATCATCTCGTTCAACTACATGGGCGACGCGAGCGACTACTCCACGATCGTCGGCAGCACGGACTCGGACATCATCCAGAAGGCGCTCGACGCCGCCGGGCTGATCGGCCCGGGGCTGGTCTGGTTCTACGTGATCATGATCCTGCTGGGTTCGCTGATCTCCCTCGCCGGCGGTGTCGGGCTGGCGCTCGCGGGCCGGCTGGGCGGCATCCGGAAGTTCGTCCCGATCGCGGTCGTCGCGGGTGGTGCGCTCCTCGCGGTGTTCGCCCTGCTGCTCAAGATCGGGATGACCCCGAACAGCGACTTCGTCGGCGGGGCGTCCAGCCGGGACACCTTCGGCATCGGGCTGCCGCCGCTGATCCTGGGCGTGCTCATCCTCATCGTGGGCGTGCTCGGGCTCGTCCCGGCGACGCAGCAGTTCGTCGGCCTCGGGGCCGGCGGTGCCGCGCCGGGCGGGCCGCAGGGCTTCGGCGGACCGCCGCCGGGCTTCGGTGGCCCGCAGCAGCCGGGCTTCGGCCAGCCGGGTCAGCCCGGTCAGCCGGGTGGGTTCGGGCAGCCGGGTGGTTACGGCGAGCCGGGTCAGCCCGGTGGGTTCGGTCAGCCCGGTGGGTACGGGCAGCCGGGGCAGCCCGGGCAGCCGGGTCAGCCGGGGTACGGCCAGCCGGGTGGCTACGGCCAGCCGGGCGGGCCCAACCCGTCCAGCGGCGGGTTCCCGCAGCCGTCGAGCGGGGGCTTCCCGCAGCCGGGTCAGCCCGGTGGGTACGGCCAGCCCGGTGGGTACGGCCAGCCGGGACAACCCGGGCAGCCGGGTCAGCCGCCGCAGGGCTGGGGCCAGCCGCCGGGGCAGCAGGGCCCGCCGAGCGGCGGGTTCGGCCAGCCCGGCCAGCCCCCGCAGCAGCAGTGGTGAGCTAGGACGCGCATTCGTGCCCCGGAGCCGATTCGGCTCCGGGGCACGTTGCATTTTCCGGGTCCGCAATTGTCCGAAGAGGACAATTGCCGGGGCGGCACCACGGCCGGTAATCGCGTGACCCTATTTCTGCCACTACCGCACAAAAATGATCTTGGGTTCCGCCGTCCGGCCGAATTCCGTTCGCGTTTCGGCTTGATTCCCCCGATTCCGGTTAGGGTGAGCGCCGTGGTCCCGCGCTTGGCAGATGGGGGAGTTGTGACCGGTCCGCACCGATACCCGGTGTCGCATTCGCATTCGTATTCATCGGCTCGGCCATCCGGAGTAACGGCGGTTCTCGCCGGTCTGCTCGGTTTTCCGGCCGCGGTCGCCGCGGGATACGTGCCGGTCAAGATCTTCCTCGACATGCCGGCCGAATTCAGCCTGGGTGCGCTGCCGGCCTGGGTGCTGGTGGACCTCGCCGCCTACCTCGTCGCGGGACTGGTGCTGCTCCTCGGATCGCTGGCCACGCTGTTCCGCGCGACGGCGGGGGCGGTCCTCCTCGGCCTGGGCGCCCTGCTGGCCATCGGCGCCCTGCTCACCGAGCCGATGTCGGTCGGCGTGCCGCCGGCCCGCTTCGCGGACGCGATGTTCACCCACGGCGGGTTCGCCATGGTCGACCGCGTCGGCCTGGCGGCGCTCGCGGTGCTCGTGCTGGTGCTGGCGTTCCTGCCGCCGACGTTCCGCTACCTGCGCTACCGCACGTCGGTGGTCCCGGCGCTGTCCGGCCAGGGCGCGTATTCGTCCCGGAGCTGGTGAGTGCCGGTCACGGCCCCGCCCCGCGCGGCCACGGCGATCGCCGCCGGCGTGCTCGCGGTGCTCGACGGCGTGTGGTTCCTGCTGGGCACCTTCTGGTGGAGCCTCGTCACGGGGCTGGGCCAAAGCGACCTGCTGGTCCCCGGTCAGATCGCCGACGCGGTCATCGGGCTGCTCCTCGTCCTCGGCGGGGTGTCCCTGCTCGCGCGCGTGGCGGCGGGCCGGGTGCTGTGCCTGTTCGCGGCGGGCCTGGCGCTCGTCGCCACCGTCGTCGACGCGGTGCTCCGCAGCCGGCTCGTCCTCTTCCTCGTGGGCGGCCCAACCGGGCTGGGCGACCCGCTGGTGCGCGGGATCGTCATCTCGACGCCGCTCGTCGTGCTGCTGGTGCTCGCGGCCTTGCCGGCCACCCGCCGCTGGACACACCGCTGAGATCCATCCCACCTGACGGGAATGTCAGGGGTGGCCCGTACGCTGAACCAATGGTGGACGACTACTCCGTACTAGGCTTCGAGACCCGCGCCATCCACGCCGGTCAGAAGCCCGACCCCCGCACCGGCGCGGTGATCGTGCCGATCTACCAGACCTCGACCTACGCGCAGGACGGCGTGGGCGGGACCCGCGAGGGCGACTACGAGTACTCGCGCACCGCGAACCCGACCCGGTCGGCGCTGGAGGAGGCACTGGCCTCGCTGGAAGGCGGCCGGCACGCGCTGGCCTTCGCGTCCGGCATGGCCGCCTCCGACGTGGTGCTGCGCAGTACCCTGCGCCCCGGTGACCACCTCGTGCTCGGCAACGACGCGTACGGCGGCACGTTCCGCCTGATCGACAAGGTGCTCAGCCTGTGGGGCGTCGAGCACACCGTCGCCGACCTGGCGAACCTCGACGAGGTGCGCGCCGCGATCCGGCCCGAGACCAAGCTCGTCTGGTGCGAGTCGCCGACCAACCCGATGCTCGGCATCGCCGACATCGCCGCGCTGGCCGGGGTCGCGCACGACGCCGGTGCCCGCCTGGTCGTCGACAACACCTTCGCGACGCCGTACCTGCAGAACCCGCTGGCCCTGGGCGCGGACATCGTCCTGCACTCGACCACCAAGTACCTCGGCGGCCACTCCGACGTCGTCGGCGGCGCGATCATCACGAACGAAGACGAGCTGCGCGAGCAGTTCTTCTACCTGCGCAACGCCGCGGGCGCGGTGCCGGGGCCGTTCGACGCGTGGCTGACCCTGCGCGGCATCAAGACCCTCGCCCTGCGCATGGAGCGCCACAGCGACAACGCCGAGAAGATCGTCCAGGCCCTGGTCAAGCACCCGAAGGTGGCGAAGGTCTACTACCCGGGTCTGCCGGAGCACCCGGGCCACGAGACGGCCGCGAAGCAGATGCGCCGCTTCGGCGGGATGGTGTCCTTCAGCCACGTGGACGGCGAAGCGGCGGCCCTGGAAGTGGCGAGCCGCACGAAGCTGTTCATCCTCGCCGAGTCGCTCGGCGGCATCGAGTCGCTGATCGAGCACCCGGGCAAGATGACCCACGCGAGCACGGCCGGCTCGACCCTTCAGGTCCCGGCCGACCTGCTCCGCCTCTCGGTCGGCATCGAGGACGGCCGCGACCTGGTGGCGGACCTGCTGGCCGCCCTGGGCTGACGCTCGAGCACCCACGTCGAGGCCGCCGCCGTAGAGCCGCTCCACCCGGAGCGTGATCACCACGCGGCGGTCCTCGACCGTGTTCCGCAGAAAACGCGGCCTCCGCCTCGGGGTCGCTGAACGGCGCCTGCATCGCGAGCAGCGCCCGGCCGTCGACCCGATCCGCACCACGCGCTCGTCCGAACCCCAGGCGTAGGCGACCGCGTCCCCGATGATCATCGGGGATCCGCAGGTCAGGGGCTGTAGTTCCCGTGCACGACACCGCCGGGCGACGACGTGCCGGTGGCCGGCAGCTTCGCGCCGTCGACACAGCCGCCGACGAGCTCGACGTGGCTGTCGTGGCGGATGTACTGGGCCGGCGACCCGCAGGACGCGCTGTCCACCGTGATGTACGCGGCACCGGTGAGCGCGGCGGCCGAGGCCAGGCCGATGACCAGCGGCAGCAGGCCGGCTGAGCGGGTGGCGCGCGCCCGTCGGGCCGGATCCGCGTCGTTCCCCGCTGCCATGGTTGCTCCTTGTTTACCGCGTGTTGACGCGACCCAGGGTACCCGGCTCACGGTCCACTCAACCTGTGGAGTTCCTGAGTGGCATAGTCCGGCCCATGGAACTCGTCACCCTCGAGCGGATCCAGGCCGCCCGGGAACTCCTCAAAGGAGTGACCCGGGTGACGCCGATGGAGCACGCGCGCGACCTGCGCAAGCTTCACGGCGGTCCGGTGTACCTGAAGTGCGAAAACCTGCAGCGGACGGGGTCGTTCAAGATCCGTGGCGCCTACACGCGCATCCACGGCCTGACCGAGGCCGAACGCGACCGGGGCGTCGTCGCCGCCAGCGCCGGCAACCACGCGCAGGGCGTCGCGCTGGCGTCGTCGCTGCTCGGCGCCAAGTCCACCGTCTTCATGCCGCTGCGGGCCCCGTTGCCGAAGCTGGCCGCCACTCGCGGCTACGGCGCCGACGTCCACCTGCACGGCGCGCTCCTGGAGGAGACGCTCCACGCCGCGATCGAGTTCGGCGAGCGGACCGGCGCGGTGTTCATCCACCCCTTCGACCACCCGGACGTCATCGCCGGCCAGGGCACGGTCGGCCTCGAGATCCTCGAGCAGGTGCCGGGCGTGAAGACCATCCTGGTCGCCACCGGCGGCGGCGGGCTGGTCGGCGGGGTCGCCTCGGCGGTGAAGGCGCTGCGGCCGGACGTCCGCGTCGTCGGCGTCCAGGCCGAGGAGGCCGCGGCTTACCCGCCGTCGCTGGCGGCGGGCGCGCCGGTGCGGCTGAGCACGACGTCGACGATGGCCGACGGGATCGCGGTCGGCGAACCCGGCCTGGTCAGCTTCGCGCACGTCGAGTCGCTGGTCGACGACGTCGTGACGGTCTCCGAGCAGTTCCTGTCCCGCGCGGTGCTGCTGTGCCTGGAGCGCCGGAAGCTGGTGGTCGAGCCGGCCGGCGCCGCGACGGTCGCCGCGCTGCTGCAGCACCCCGGGATCTTCGAGCCCCCGGTGGTGGCGGTTCTCTCGGGCGGCAACGTCGATCCGGTGCTTTTGCTGCAGATCATCCAGCACGGCATGACGGCCGGCGGCCGCTACCTGCGCCTCCACCTGCGGGTCCCGGACCGCCCGGGCTCGCTGGTGGGCGTGCTGTCGTGCGTCAGCGAGCTGGGCGCGAACGTGCTCGACGTCGAGCATTCGCGCATCTCCGGCAGCCTCGACCTCGGCGAGGCCGACGTCGTGCTGGCGCTGGAGACCCGCGGCCCGGAGCACTGCAAAGAGGTCGAGTTCGCGCTGACCAACGCTGGCTACACGGTCGTCTGAGGGGGTTCTCCCGTGATGGCCGCCAGGGCCAGGTCCTTGGCGGGCTCCGGGACGTCCGACGGCGCGGTGAAGCGCCGGGCCCGGATGTGGGCGACCAGGTCCGGGTCCGGCGGCACGCCGTGCTCACGCAGGTAGTACGCCACCGCGCCGGGCCAGGCCCAGGCCCCGTCGGTGCGGAAGTTCATCGGCACGGCGTCCGCGCGGTCCGGTGCGAAGGCGTCCGGGCCGTTGCTGCGCGAGGCCAGGATGACCGGCGCCGCGTCGAGGTAGGCGAGCACCCGCTCGGCTTCCGCCGGGATCAGCGGCGCGCGCCGGACCAGCGGCTTGCCCGAGGCGTCGAGGCCGTCGTAGATCCGCGGCGTGCGCACCTCGCCGGCGGCGGCCGGCGCGGTCAGCCCCGCGCGCTCCCGCAGCCAGGCCGGGATGTGCTCGTCGGCGCGCGGGAAGAACCGCAGCTCGTCCTGGAACCCGATCGGCGGCGGCTGCTGCCGGAACGGCGGTTCGAGGTCGGGCCGCACGAAGTCGACGTCGGGCGGCTGCGCCGGCTCGAACACGAGGATCGCGCCCAGCCAGGTGCCGAAGCCGGGCTGGTACATGCCCGACCGCAGCACCCCGAGCAGCCGCACCGCTTCCGGGTGCGGCTGGCCGGGCCGGGGCACGCCGTCCGGCCCGGTCACCAGCAGGTCGGTCTCGACGTGCCGCCCGGCGGCCCGGTATTCGACGCGCACCTGCCGCCACCCCGGCGGCACCTGCGCGGTCAGCACCGCGCCGACCTGGCGGACGATCTCCTGCTGCTGGTCCGGGCGCAGCGGCCCCGGTGGCTGGGTCATGACGCGGAACTCCCGGTGTCAGTTGCCCTCCGCGCGAGCCGCTTCGAGCCCGGCGCGGTACCAGTCCGGCATGGACGCCTCGTCGCGCGGGAAGCGCTCCTGCTCGGTCGCGAACTCGCCCGGCGCCGGCGGCGGCTGGAAGTCCGGCTGGTTCTCGTAGTTGTACTGGATGGTGAAGCGCGACGGCGGTTCGAGCGTGTAGCGCGCGGAGAACCAGGTGCCCTCGTTCTCGGTGTACATCCCGCCGCGCAGCCGCTGGAAGGCGCGCCACACCTCGGCGGGTGGGTCCCAGACGCGTTCCTGGCCGTCCGGCCCGGTCAGGCCGACGGCGACGTCGATGTTCCGGCCGACCGCGCGGAAGTCGATCATCAGCTGCCGCCAGCCGGGCGACAGCGCGTCAACCAGCGCCTTCGTGATTCCGTCCAGCTCTTCCTTCTGCTGGATCGGGTCGAGCAGCGGCCAAACGGGCATGCGCGGGTTCCTCCTAGTGGTTCGGGGCGGGGCCATCATGGCACGGCGGGCGGGGTCCGCTGCTGTTCGAGCTGCTCGCCCTCGGCGAGCAGTTCCCGCAGCCACGGCGGGATGTGGGTGTCTTCGCGGGGGAACGCTTCGAGGTCCCGCGAGAACGCGGTGGGGTGCAGCGGCGGCCACCAGCGGGGGTCTTCGTCGTAGTTGTAGCGGAATTCCGGCGCGACGCCCGCCCGCAGCTCGACGGTCGCGGAAAACCACGTGCCCCGGCCGGGTTCGTACATCCGCGCCCGCAGCTGCTCGAAGCCGTCCTTGACCTCCGGTGGCGTGACCATCGACCCGTTGCGGCCGTCGGCCAGCTTCACCTGGAGCGCGTAGTCGTCGGCGAGCACGGTCGAGGAAACGGTGAGCGTGATCCGCGCCCAGCCCGCGGGTGCGCTGCCCGCGAGCGCGGCGGCGATCCCGCCGGTGAGGTCGTCAAGCATCGGCGCTCTCGCTTCCGTACGGGGTCTTCGGGCCGTAGTTGATCTTCGACGGGTCGTTCTTGAACACGCGCTCCTGGGTCTCCCGCGAGAGCTCGATCGGCTTGCCGTTCGCGTCGAGCACGAGTTCGCCGTCCGCGTCGACTTCGTAGGTGACCTTCTGCCAGCGCATGGTGACTTCCGCGGGAACGCCGCCGGGCAGCTCGCCGGTGGTCCGGACCTGGTAGTTCTCGATCTCGTGGCCGGGCCGGGCGGCGTACTCGCCGAGCGCGACCTCCTGACGGCGCCACGACGCGTCGTGGATCCAGCCGTCGCGGTTGTTGCCGCTGTTGGACGCCGCCATCTGCGAGTGCATGTTGACGTACTCGCCGGGCCCGCCCATCTCGTTGGCCGCGAAGTGCCCTCCGGCCCACTTGACCTGGTCGTAGTCGGCGTCGCCCCGGAACGCCTTGCGGCCTTCGCCGCCGGAGCGGTTCTGCGACGCGGTGTCGCGGAAGTCCTCGTTCTGGCCGCCGAAGTGCGGCTCGCCCGACATCGCGACCGGCCGGCCGTGGTCGCCGATCTGGAAGTCCCAGTGCTTGTTCGCGTCGTGGAAGTTGGCCACCCGGTACTGCGTGCCGGGGAGCAGCGGATAGCGCAGATCGGGGTTGTGGAACGGCGCCTGCGTGCCGGGCGTCGCCTCGACGTGCGTCACCCGGCCTTGCGGGTCGGTGAAGAAGTGGGTGGTGGCACCGTTCTTGTAGGTCACGTTGTACTGCGCGTCCGCCGCCAGCGGACGTTCCCCGCGCAGGACCTGCGGGACACCGTCTTCGGTGAGCTTCGAGTTGCGCGTCCGCGGCTCGAGGTCCTCGATCTCCCTCGGCGACTCGATCGGCGGGTGGTCGCCGGGCCGGTCCCGATGGCCGGCGTAGTGGCTGTCCTCGTGCCGGTCGAAGGTGACGAACCGTTCGTCGAATTCCCGCGTATTCCGCGGAATCGACCGCGGCTGCGGGACATCGTCGTAGGGCAGCTGCTGCTGGTCGGGGGTGTCGTTGTCCCCGCGGTGCTGCGCGCTGTCGGCATCGACGTCGTGCTGGTCGCCGTGGTGGCTTTCGGGCGCGAAGCCGTCATCGCCCGCGCGGTGCGTCGAGCCGTCGGGGTGGTGGGTGTTCCACTCGCCGTCCGGCGGGATCCGGGGCCGCATCCGCCCATCGGGGCCGATCTCGTAGTCGGAGGAGAAGACGCGGCCGTGCGAGTCCGTCCAAGCGGGCTTGGTCGGCGCCATGACCTCGGTGTCGAGTTCCCGCGAGAGCCGGTGCGCGAAGTCGTTGGAGCTGGCATCACACCCGATCAGCCGGATCGGGCGCCCGTCGTAGTCCCCGTTGCGCCGCAGGATGTCGGCGAATTCCTCGGGGGTGTAGAGGCGGTCGCCGATCCGCGCGTGGCCGTCGGGGGTGACGTGCACATCGACGGTGTAGCGGCCATCGGGGTCGGGCTGGACGCGGTGGGGAAGGTCGCCCATGTCCGGGTCGCCGGCGTGGTAGGAGCTGCCGGAGGGGGTGCTTTCGGCGTGGCGCGCGTTGACCTCGTCGGGGGTGAGGGGGTCGTGGTGCGGGGTGGCGCCGTCGTGGGGTGTGTTGTCGTGGGGCGTGTTTTCGTGCGGGTTCTGGTGGGGGCCGTTCTCGTGCGGGGCGCGCTCGTGAGGGCCGTTCTGGTGAGGGCCGCTTTGCTGGGGGGTGCGTTCGCGCGGGCCGGGACCGCTTTCGTGCGGCCGGGCGCCGGGAGCGCGCGTGTCGGGTGCATGCGTCCCGGGCCCGAACCCCCGGGCGGCGGGAGCGGGAGCATCCGGAGTCCGCGGACGGCCACCGCCGGGCAGTTCCCCACCGGCACGCGGCCGGCCTGGTGCGTCGACGTGCGCGCCCGGGCTGCCGGGAGTCCCGGTCCAGCCCGAGCCGCCCCCGGTGCGCGGGGAACCCCCGCCGAGGCCGCCACCGGCCCCACCGCCGGGCGGCAGGCCACCGCCGCCCATCACCGGAGCGCCACCCTGAGACGGGACAGAGGCACCATCCCCACCCCGAGCCGCGGGGACGGCGGCCCCGGGCTCCCCGGTCCGCGAAGGAGCGGGAGCGGTCCCACTGGCCGCGGTGGACCCGTCAACCCGAGGCGGCGCGGCATTGCTGGGCGAGTCGGCCCCGGAGTGCGAGCTGTCCCCAGCCCGAGAGGACGAGCTGGCGTGCGAGGGAGTGCTGTCCCCGGCCCGGGCGGGAGTGCCGTCCCCGGTTCGGGAGGGAGTGCTGTCCCCGGAGTGCGAGGGGGTGTTGTCGCCAGCGTGCGAGGGACTGCTGTCCCCGGCGCGCGAGGGCGTGCTGTCGCTGCCACGTGTCGGCGAAGGGTTGCCGTCGCCGGTGTGGGAAGGGGTGCTGTCGCTGCCACGTGTGGGCGAGGGACCGCTATCCCCAGTGTGTGAAGGGGTGCCGCCGCGAGCCGGCGACGGGCTGCCGTCGCCGGTGTGCGAGGGAGTGCTGTCCCCACCCTGCACCGCCGATGGGCTCGAATCGCCCGACCGAGTCGGCGAAGCGCTCGAATCGCCCGCTCGCGACGGAGAACCATCCGCGGCGCGCGAAGCAGAACCGTCCCCCGCGTGGGACGGCGAACCCTGCGGAGCCGACCCCTCACCCGCATGGGACGGCGAACCGTCGTCCGACCGGGCCGCCGATGGCGATGCCTCTCCGTCGCCGGTGTGGGATGGCGAACCGTCGCCCTCCGGGGTACTCGACCCGTCGCGGCTCGAACTTCGGCGGGACCCCGGATCCGTGTTCATCGGATCGGAACTCGGCGAATCCCCTCCGCCGCTCGAGGAAGAACCGGAGGAATCCCCGCCGGAACCGCCCTCCGGGCCGTCCTCGCCGTGCGATCCGCCGTGCGCCCGGCCGTGGACCCCGCCTCCCTCCTTCGGGATCTTCCGGACGAACCCGCCCTCCTTGACCTTCAGGCCGTCGAGCCCGCTGACCTTGCCCAGCACCTTCCCGAAGACCTTCGCGATCTTCTCGAACAGGTCCACCAGCTTCGACAGCAGCGGCGACACTTTCCGGATCGTGTCCGTCAGCTTCTTGAGCAGCTCGCCGATCTTCTTGCCCCACTTGGCGATCGCCGCCGACGCCTGGGCGACCACCACCGGTGTCCCGAAGCCGAGGGAGAAGACCTCCTCCATCACCCACGCGATGAGCTTGCCCACCAGGTCCGCGATCAGCTGCCGCACGGTCTCGCGCACGAACGACACGACCTGGCCCATGATCATGGTGACCGTGCTGATCGCACCCGCCACCGTCGCCGCGCCCGAGAGTGCGTCCGAGTGCTCGGCGGCGAACGCGCGGTACGCGTCCGCGCCCGCTCCCGTCCAGCCCGTCGTGCCGTTCTTGACCGCGTTGTCGAAGTCCGTTTTCCGCTCGCCCAGCGCCTTCGAGACGTTGCCCCAGGTGTCCGCATAGGACTGGATCACCGGCGGGTTGCCCGCCACCGAATCCAGCATGTCCTTCAGCGGCTGCACGTGTTCCATCAGGAACGACGCCACCGACGACATCAGGTACCCGAACGGGTCGATCGCCGCGCCGGCGATCTCGCCCGCCAGCGACAGCACGCCCAGGCCGCCGGACACCCAGTCGCCGTCCTTGATGCCGTTGAACGCGTCCATCGACGACTCGGCGATGCCGATGCCGCCGGCCCAGCCGTAGTCGCCGTTGCCCGCCGTGAACGCGCCCGGCCCGTCCGGGTCCTTCTTGGCGTCCGCGACGAGCGGGTTCCCCTCCGGCATCACGCACCGCCCGCGGACTTGTTCAAGTCGTCGGCGACGCCCGTCTCGTACCGGCGGTAGGCCGCCGCGGCCTCGCGGACCTTGCCCGACACCGCCGTCATCGCCTGCACGGCATCCTTGAGTGCGTCGATCCCGTACTGCTCCACCGGGTCCAGCATCATCCGGAACGGCTGGCAGAGGATGCCGTACGCGTCGGTCGGCATGCTCACCTGGTTCGCCGCGTCGACGGCCTGCTGCAGCCCGTCACCGATGGCGTCGAGCTGCTTCGCGTGCGCCGTCAGATCGGTGCTGAGTTCCACGTCCGTCATCGGTTTCCCCCTCAGGAAAGGATCGACCCGCCGAAGTCGTCGTCATCGTCGTCGGCCGGACGGCGGCGGCGCGGAGGCTGCGGCTGCTGCTGCGGTGGCGCGGGCGGCGGGGTGCGCGGTGGCTCGTCGGTCTCCTCCGGCAGGAACCGGCGGACGCGGTCGGGCTCCGGGAACGCCGGCTCGGCCTCGGGCGGCGGCGCCGGGAACGTGCTCTGCGCCTCGCGGACGATCTCCGCCGCGGCCTGGTCGCCGGTGCCGGTGGTTTCGGTCATGGCCTGCTGCAGCAGCTCGGGGATCCGCGCCTGCGCCCGCTGCACCAGCTGCATCACCTGCGCCGACACCTCGGCCATCCGCTTGCCGGCCGCGGTTTCGGCGATGACGAGGTTCTTCAGCAGGCCGCGCGAATCGATCGTCACCTGGACGGTGCCGTCCTTCGACCGCTCGGTGACCGTCTGGCCCTGCATGCGCTCGGCCAGCGCGTGGTACCGGGCGGCGTTCTCCTCGAGCCGCTTGGTCCAGTTGTCGATCATCGCGTCGCTGGCGTCGATGCTGTCCGGCATCCCGGCCCCCTTCCCTCCACCCACACAGACGGAGCCGGGACGCCGACGGTTCCCGAATCACGTCAAAGGCCACCATAGGGGGACCCGGAGGTCTCCTACAGTGGCCTTTGCCGAGACGAGATGTCAGAGGTTGCCGCGGCGCTCCTGTTCACGCTCGATCGCCTCGAACAGCGCCTTGAAGTTGCCCTTGCCGAAGCCGAGCGAGCCGTGGCGCTCGATCAGCTCGTAGAACACGGTCGGGCGGTCGCCGATCGGCTTGGTGAAGATCTGCAGCAGGTAGCCGTCCTCGTCGCGGTCGACCAGGATGCTGTGCTCCTTGAGCGTCTCGATCGGCACGCGGACGTTGCCGATCCGGGCGCGCAGCTCCGGGTCGTCGTAGTAGGAGTCCGGGGTGTCGAGGAACTCGACGCCGGCGGCGCGCATCGCGGTGACCGTCGCGATGATGTCGTTGGTGGCCAGCGCGATGTGCTGGCAGCCGGCACCGTCGTAGAACTCGAGGTACTCGTCGATCTGGGACTTCTTCTTCGCGACGGCCGGCTCGTTCAGCGGGAACTTGACCCGGTGGTTGCCGTTCGAGACGACCTTGCTCATCAGCGCCGAGTACTCGGTCGCGATGTCGTCGCCGACGAACTCCGCCATGTTCACGAAGCCCATGACGCGGTGGTACCAGTCGACCCAGTAGTCCATCTTGCCGAGCTCGACGTTGCCGACGCAGTGGTCGACGGCCTGGAACAGCCGCTTCGGCGCGCCTTCCGGCCGCTTGACCGTGCTTTCGCGCGGCTCGTAGCCGGGCAGGTAGACGCCGTGGTAGCGCGACCGGTCGACCAGGGAGTGGCGGGTCTCGCCGTAGGTCGCGATCGCGGCGACGCGCACGGTGCCGTGCTCGTCCGAGACGTCGTGCGGCTCTTCGAGGACCGTCGCGCCCTGGGCGCGGGCGTGCTCGATGCACTTGTCGACGTCGGTGGTCTCCAGCGCCAGGTCGATGACGCCGTCGCCGTGCTTGCGGTGGTGGTCGAGCAGCGGCGAGTCCGGCTTGACGCCGCCGGTGATGACGAACCGGGCCGAGCCGGACTTCAGCACGTAGGACTTGCGCTCGAAGACCCCGGTTTCGGGACCGGAGTACGCGACGAGCTGCATCCCGAACGCGATCTGGTAGTACCAGGCGGTCTGGGTGGCGTTGCCGGCGATGAACACCACCGCGTCCATGGCCTTGACCGGGAACGGGTCGGTCGAGGCGTCGTGGTCGACGAGCCCGACCAGCTGACGCAGCTGGTCGTAGCTGACGTCGTCGAGCGCACCCTGGGGTTCGGCAGTCTGGGTCATACCTCGAAGGATCATCCCTTCGAGGCAAGATGCGCAATGGTCTCGATTTTCACTGGACAATCTGCCTGGTGTTCAGGGGAGATCGTCCGTCATCGTGGACAATCTGCGTATGCCGGAGAACCTGGATGCGCTGGATGCGCGGCTGCTGCTGTTGCTCACCGACTCGCCGCGCCTCGGGGTGCTGGAGTGCGCCCGCCGCCTCGGGGTGGCGCGCGGAACGGTCCAGGCCCGCCTGGACCGCCTGACCGAGCGCGGCATCCTCGGCGGCTTCCCGCCGGAGCTGGACCTGGCGGCGATGGGCTACGGCCTGACGGCGTTCGCGGTCCTGGAGATCGCCCAGGGCCGGCGCGCGGAAGTCGCGGAGGCCTTGGCGGCGATCGACGAGGTCTGCGAGGTCCACGCGACGACCGGCCAGGGCGACCTGTTCGTCCGCATGGTGGCCCGGGGCAACGACGACCTGCAGCGGGTGATCGACGAGGTCGTCGGCGTGCCGGACGTGCTGCGGACGTCGACGTCGATCGCGCTGTCGACGCCGGTGCCGCCGCGGGTCCGCCCGCTGCTGGAGCGGACCGCGCGGGGCTGAACGCACAACTCGCCCGAGCTGCCGAGTCGCTCAGCTCTCGTCGGCCACCTGGGCCAGGTACCGCTTGGCCGACCGCTGCACGACCTCGTACCCGGCGGACCGCACGACCGCGTCCCACCAAGCGCCGTAGATCGCCTCGAAGCGGTAGCCCGCCAGCAGCTCCGCCGCGCGGCGGACGACGCCCGGCCGCTCCGGGATCAGGTTCGGGTAGCTGTACATGAAGCCCACGTGCGTGCGGTCGGGGATCACCTGGACGATGTCGCCGGACAACAGGGCGCCCCGGCCCTCCTCGCCGTCCGGCCAGTGCAGCACCGTGCCGCCCGCGAAGTGGACGCCCAGGTTGATCAGCCTCAGGTCGTCGGCGAGGTCCAGGGTGGTGCCGGACCACAGCTTCACCGCCGGGTCGGGGCGGCCGATCCACTGCTGGTCGGCTTCGTGCAGGTAGACCGGCACATCGAAGGCGCGCGCCCACTCCACCATCGTCGTGTAGTAGTGCGGGTGGCTGATCGCGATACCGGTGATGCCGCCGAGCTCGCGGACCTGCGCCACCAGCGCGTCGTCCAGGTAGGCCGCGCAGTCCCAGAGGAAGTTGCCCGAGCGGGCGCGCACCAGCAGGGCGCGCTGGCCGATCGCGAATCCCGGGTTCGAGCCCACGCCGACGATGCCCGGGCCCTGCTCTTCGATCCGCGGCGTGTACGTACCGCTGGAGCGGAGCGCGGACAGGTTCGTCCACTGCTGACCCGACCGCGGCACGTACTGGCGTTCGTCTTCGCAGATCGGGCAGTCGGTGCGGGCCGCGGCGTACTGCATGCCGCAGGCCTGGCACATCGGTTCGGTGCTCACGGCTTTGTCCTCCCAGAATGTGGATCCTGGGAGGACACGCTAGCCGTGCCTACTTCGCGTCGGTGTACGGAACCGCCTTGACGAGCGTCACCTTCTGGACCTTGCCGTTGGGCAGCTCGTACTCCCGGGCCTCGCCCTCCTTGGCGCCGAGCAGCGCCTTGCCCAGCGGCGACTCCGGGGAGTAGACGTCGAGTTCGCCCTCGGCGCCCTCTTCGCGGGTGGCGAGCAGGAACTTCTCGTCCTCGTCGTCACCCTCGTACCGCACGGTGAGCACCTTGCCGGGACCGGCCGTGCCGTCGTTGGCGGGCGCCTCGCCGACCTTGGCCGAGCGCAGCAGCTCCTGCAGGTGCCGGATACGCGCTTCGGCCTGGCCCTGCTCCTCGCGAGCCGCGTGGTAACCGCCGTTTTCCTTGAGGTCACCTTCTTCGCGGCTGTCGTTGATGCGCGCGGCGATGACCGGCCGATTCTCGATCATTTCGTCGAGCTCGTGCTTGAGCCGGTCGTAGGCATCCTGGGTGAGCCAGGTCACCTTGGTGTCGCTCACGGTCACCATCTCCTCGTCGGGCCTGCCAGGCTTGCGTGTTCAAGCCGGCCCACGCGGGCGTAGGTGCCCGCGTGGCTGAGATAAAGGAAAAACACGGCCCGTCGTGGGCCGTGCTGAAGGGTCAGAGTATCACGGCGCGAGAGGTCGACGCCCGTTATTTCCCCGCGCCCTGGGCGTTGGGCGCGCGGTTCACCCCGTTGGCCGCTATGGGGTTGACAGATAGCGTGGTATGTCGTACGAGCAGCCGAAGACGTCGGCGGTCACCGGTTCCCCGATGCTCTTGATCGTCGTGCTGATCCGGTTGTACTTCACGCCGGCCGGGATCAGGAGCTCCTTGCGGCCGCTCTCGGCGCCGGTCCTGTCGCGGACGCGGACCACGCACACGCCCGGCTTGCTGTCGTCGTCGCGGGTGACGTTGAGGGTGATTTCCATCGCGTTGCCCGGTTTTTCGCTGAACGCGATGCGCTCGGCGTCGATCGGTGCCGAGCCGAGGTTGACGTAGGCGACCCACGCGATCAGGCCGCTGACCAGCAGGGCGACGGCCAGGAAGAGCCAGCGCCGCCAGCGCCGGGACGGCGTGGCGCGCGTGGTGCCGTACCGGTCCGCGAGCAGCGCGGGCGCTGCCGTTTCCGCCGGTCCGCCTGCCAACCCGGGCCTCCTGCTCGTTCTTGTCGTACCCGCGGGGACAATGGTGACGCGGGTACGCCTCGAGTATCCGCCCGCTGGGTGGGCGGCCCGCAGGTGGGTCGCGGAATAAGGGCAGAAGGGGAGTCGTTCGGAGCATGGTGGACGCCGACGAGCAGAGGAAAACCGCCAACCCGCGCCTGCGCATGATGGCCGTGCACGCGCACCCGGACGACGAGTCGAGCAAGGGTGCCGCGACGATGGCGCGCTACGCCGCCGAGGGTCACGAGGTGCTGGTCGTCACGTGCACCGGTGGCGAAGCCGGCAGCATCCTGAACCCGGCCATGGACCGGCCCGAGGTGCTGGCCAACATGGCCGAGATCCGCCGCGAGGAGATGGCCCGCGCGGCCAAGATCCTCGGCGTGAACCAGCGCTGGCTGGGCTTCGTCGACTCCGGCCTGCCGGAGGGCGACCCGCTGCCGCCGGTGCCCGAGGGGTCGTTCGCGGTCGTGCCGCTGGAGGAGTCCACCGAGGCGCTGGTGCGCGTGATCCGGGAGTTCCGCCCGCACGTGATCACCACCTACGACGAGAACGGCGGCTACCCGCACCCCGACCACATCCGCACCCACGAGGTGTCGATGGCGGCGTGGGACGCGGCCCCGGACCCGAGCCGCTTCCCGGACGCCGGCGAGCCGTGGCAGCCGCTGAAGCTGTACTACATGCACGGCTTCTCGCGCGCCCGGATGGTGCTGTTCGACGAGGCGCTGAAGGAGGCCGGGCTGGAGTCGCCGTACACCGAGTGGCTGGCGAACTGGGACCCGAACCGCGGCGATGTGATGGAGCGGGTGACGACCCGCGTCGAGTGCGGTGAATACTTCGAGGTGCGGGACGAGGCGCTGAAGGCGCACGCCACGCAGATCGACCCGACCAGCCGCTGGTTCGCCGTGCCCCGGGAGATGCAGCGCGAGGTCTGGCCGACCGAGGAGTACGAGCTGGTGAAGTCGCTGGTCGACAGCACGTTGCCGGAGGACGACCTGTTCGCCGGCATCGCCGGCGCCGAGGAGAAGGTGAACACATGAGTCTGACGCTGCCGGCCGGCCTGGCGCTTCCGGTGACCGCGTCGGCCCTGGTGCTGGCGCAACAGCCGGGCAACGGCGACAACGGCGGGCAGGGGGAGGACTTCGGCAAGTCCTCCCCGGTCGGCTTCCTGGTGCTGATCCTGTTCCTCATCGCGGTGGCCTTCCTGGTCCGCTCGATGACCAAGCACCTCAAGCGCGTCCCGGCCAGCTTCGACGACCCGCCCACGGAGGAGGCGCCGGCCGCCGAGGCTCCCGCCGAGCCGGAGAGGAAGCAGCCCAACGGCGCCTCCCCGGCCAAGTCCGACTAGCCGGCCCCAAGCGCCCCAATGTGGCGTTGGGTGCGTTGGACGCACCGAACGCCACATTGGGTGCGTTGAGCGCACCGAACGCCACATTGGGGCGTTAGAGCCGCGGGTCCACCGGGTCTGACTCCAGCGCGAGGACCGTGAACACGCACTCGTGCACCCGCCACAGCGGCTCGCTCCGCGCGACTCGCTCCAAGGCCTCCAGGCCCAGCGCGTACTCGCGCAGCGCCAGCATGCGCTTGCGGTTGAGCCCTCGCTTGCGCAGCCTCTCCAGGTTCTCCGGGAGCGTGTAGTCCGGGCCGTAGATGATTCGCAGGTACTCGCGCCCTCGCACCTTCACCCCCGGCTGGACCAGGCCGCGCGTGCCGTGGGTCAGGTTCGCCGCCGGTTTGACGACCATGCCCTCGCCGCCGGCCGCCGTCAGCTCCTCCCACCACGAGACGCCGCGGGCGATCGAGGCGTCGTCCAGCAGGTCCACCTCGAGCGTCCGGGTGCGCTGGAACCGCGGGCCCGCCAACCGGTCCAGTTGCGCGAGGTGCCACGAATGCGGCCGGTCGTGGTAGGCCGTCCCCTCGGACGCCAGCAGCTGGAACGGCGCCAGCCGCACCCCGTCCAGGCCCGACGTCGGCCAGCAGTAGCGCCGGTACGCCGTCCGGTAGGAGTCCACTGTGGAGGAACGCGACACCGTCCGCGCCAGGAGGTCGCCGACGTCGATGCCGCGTGCGGCCGCCGTCGCCAGCGCCGAGACCGCCGACGGCAGCACCGCCTGGGCGGCCGCGCCCACCGACGCGTACTGATCGGCGATCAGCGAACCGGCCTTCGCGCTCCACGGCAGCAACTCGGCGTCGAGCAGCAGCCAGCCCGAGTCCAGCTCCTCGAACAGCCCGGCCGCCGCCGTGCGCACGTCGGCCAGCAGCTCGGCGTTCTGCGCGGCCGAGAAGAACGGCCGCCCGGTCCGCGTGTACACCGCGCCGCCGCCGCGGATGCCGAAGCGGCGGTACGCCACCTCGTCGTCCCGGCAGACCAGCACGACGGCCCGCGAGCCCATGTGCTTCTCCTCGCACAGCACGGCTTCGACCCCGGCCGCCCGGTACTCGGCGAACGCCTCCTCCGGGTGCTCGAGGTAACCGCCGCGCGACGACGTCGAACACGGCGCCATCGTCGGCGGCAGGTAGGCCAGCCACCGCGGGTCGACCGCGAACCGGCTCATCACCTCCAGGGCCGCCGCCGACTGCTCCGCCGAGACGCCGACCCGGCCGTGGTGCGCGGTCTGCACGATCCGCTTCCCGGTGACGTCGCCCAGCTCCAGCACCGCCGGCTCGCGCCCGGCGAGCGGCCGCGCGGTGTCCAGCGGTCGCGAAGGCTCGTACCAGACCCGGTGGGCCTTCACCGAGACGACTTCGCGCTCCGGGTAGCGCAGCGCGGTCAGCTTCCCGCCGAACACGGCACCGGTGTCGAGGCACATGGTGTTGTTGACCCACTCCGGCTCCAGCGTCGGCGTGTGCCCGTAGAGGACCATCGCGGAGCCGCGGTAGTCGCGGGCCCACGGCAGCCGCACCGGCAGGCCGTACTCGTCGGTCTCGCCGGTCGTGTCGCCGTAGAGCGCCATGCTGCGCACCCGCCCGGACGCGCGTCCGTGGTAGCGCTCGGGCAGCCCGGCGTGCGCGACGACGAGCTTCCCGCCGTCGAGGACGTAGTGCGCGATCAGCCCGTCGCAGAACTCGTGGACACCGCGGCGGAACTCCTCGCTCTCCGCGCCGAGCTGCTCCAGCGACTCGGCGAGCCCGTGCGCCGCGTTGACCTTCCGCCCGTGCAGCGCACGCACCAGCTTCTGCTCGTGGTTCCCGCACACGACCAGCGCGTTCCCGGACGCCGCCATCGCCATCACGCGCCGTAGCACGCCCGGGGTGTCCGGGCCGCGGTCGACGAGGTCGCCGACGAACACCGCGGTCCGGCCGTCGGGGTGCACGCCGTCGGCGTACCCCAGCTCGGCCAGCAGCTCCTCGAGCTCGGCCGCACAGCCGTGGACGTCGCCGATCACGTCGAACGGCCCGGTCAGCTCGCGCTTGTCGTTGCGCAGCGGCTCGACGACGATCTCGGCTTCGGCCACCTCGGCTTCGCTGCGCAGCACGTGCACGCGCCGGAAACCCTCGCGCTCCAGCGACTTCAGCGACCGCTGCAGCTCACCGCGCTGCCGCCGGATCACGTGGTCGCCGAAGTCGCGGTCGGTGCGCGACGCGTTGCGCGCGGCGCAGACGGCCACCGGCAGGTCGAGCACGATCGCCGTCGGCAGCACGTCGTGCTCCTTCGCGAGCTTCACCAGGCTCGCCCGCGAAGCGCGCTGGACGTTCGTCGCGTCGATGACGGTCGTCCGCCCGGCTGCGAGCCGCTTCGCCGCGACGTAGTGCAGCGCGTCGAAGGCGTCGGCGCTGGCCGACTGGTCGTTCTCGTCGTCGGCGACGAGCCCGCGGAAGAAATCGCTGGAGAGCACCTGCGTCGGCGCGAAGTGCGTGCGCGCGAACGTCGACTTGCCGGAGCCGGAAGCGCCGACGAGCACGACGAGCGCCATGTCGGGGACGGTCAGCTTCACGCGGCCACCTCCTTTTGGGTGGTGAAGACCGCCATCTGGGTCGGCGGTCCCGATTCCTGGTCCTCCGGTCCGATCGGTACGTACCGGACGTCGTAGCCGCGCCGGGTCGCGACGCCGTCCGCCCAGGCGCGGAACTCGGCTCGCGTCCATTCGAACCGGTGATCGGCGTGCCGGAAATGCCCCATCGGCAGGAACTCGAACAGCCGGTTGTACTCCGCGTTGGGCGTCGTGACGAGCACCGTGCGCGGCGCCGCGACCCCGAACACCGCGTGTTCCAGCGCCGGCAGCCGGTCGGCGTCGACGTGCTCGACGACCTCCATGAGCACGGCGGCGTCGAACCCGGCCAGCGCGGGGTCGGCGTAGGTCAGCGCGGACTGCCGCAGCGTGACGCGGGAGCTCTCCTTCAGCCGCTTCTGCGCGATGTCCAGCGCGCTGCTGGACACGTCGACGCCGACGATGTCGGTGAACGACCGCTCCTTCTCCAGGACGCGCAGCAGCGCGCCGGAGCCGCACCCGAGGTCCAGGACGCGCCGGGCGCCGGCGGCCCGCAACGCGGCGAGCACGCTGCCGTGGCGCTGCGACGCGAGGCTCTCCGGCTGGTCCGGGACCTCCGTGACCAGCGCTTCGGCCTCCGCCGGGACGTCGTCCGCCTCGGCCAGCCGCGAAAGCGCGTACGCGACGACCGGGCGGCGCCGCTCGAGGTAGCGGTTCGTGATCAGCGTCCGCTCGGGGTGCCCGGCGAGCCAGCCTTCGCCGGCGCGCAGCAGCTTGTCGGCCTCGTCCTGGCCCACCCAGTAGTGCTTGTCGCCGTCGAGCGCCGGCAGCAGCACGTACAGGTGGCGCAGCGCGTCGGCGACGCGCTGGGTGCCGGTGAGCCGCAAGTCGACATAGCGGCTGTCGCCCCAGTGCGGGAACTGCGCGTCGAGCGGGATCGGCGTCGCCGAAACGCGCCAGCCGAGCGGCTCGAACAGCTTGTGCACGACCTCGGGACCACCGCGAGCGGACAGCGACGGCAGGTGGACCTCCAGATCGAAGGGCTCGTCGACCAGCTCCGGCCGGGCCGCGCACCGGCCCGCGAGCGCCGTGGTGAACGCGGCCCGCAGCGCGACCGCGAGGTACGAGCCCCCGGCGTACGGCCGGTCGTTGACGTACTGGGTCAGCGTCGTCCCGCCGCCGCGGACGAGCCCGACGGGGTCGATTTCGACGAACAGCGCGGCGGTGCAGCGGTCCGCCGCCGCCTCCGGGTAGAAGACGTGCGCGGTACCGGCGGACAGCGCGACCGACTGCGCTTTCTCCGGGTGCTTGTGCAGGAGAAAGCCCAGGTCGGTGGCCGGGTTCCGGGTCGTCGTGATGGTCAGCAACACGGGCACAGTGTGGCGGAGCGGCCGGTGACCGCGCGCCCGGTTTTCCCGGGTGCCACCCTGGACGCATGAACCGCCTCGCGCACGCGACCAGCCCGTACCTGCTCCAGCACGCGGAGAACCCGGTCGACTGGTGGCCGTGGGGGCCCGAAGCGCTCGCCGAGGCGAAGCGGCGGAACGTGCCCATCCTGCTTTCGGTCGGGTACGCCGCCTGCCACTGGTGCCACGTCATGGCGCACGAGTCGTTCGAGGACGCCGGGACCGCGGCCCTGATGAACGGCAACTTCGTCAACATCAAGGTCGACCGCGAGGAGCGGCCCGACATCGACGCGGTGTACATGGCCGCCACCCAGGCGATGACCGGCCAGGGCGGCTGGCCGATGACCTGCTTCCTGACCCCGGACGGCGAGCCGTTCCACTGCGGCACCTACTACCCGCCGTCGCCGCGGCCGGGGATGCCGTCGTTCCGGCAGCTGCTCGCCGCCGTCACCGAGGCGTGGCAGGAGCGGCCGGACGAGCTCCTCGACGGCGCCAAGCAGATCGTCGCTCACCTCGCCGAGCAGACCGGGCCGCTCAAGGAGTCCGTTGTGGACGAAGCGGTGCTCGCCGGCGCGGTCGGGAAGCTGGAGCAGGAGGCGGACCGCGTCAACGGCGGGTTCGGCCGTGCGCCGAAGTTCCCGCCGTCGATGGTCCTGGAGTTCCTGCTGCGGCACCACGAGCGCACGGGGTCCGCGGTCGCGCTGTCCCTTGTGGACTCGACCGCCGAGGCGATGGCCCGCGGTGGCCTGTACGACCAGCTGGCCGGCGGCTTCGCGCGCTACTCCGTCGACGCCGAGTGGATCGTGCCGCACTTCGAGAAGATGTTGTACGACAACGCGTTGCTCCTGCGGTTCTACGCGCATCTCTGGCGGCGCACGGGCTCGGCCACGGCGTTGCGGGTCTCCAACGGAACGGCGGAGTTCCTCTTCGAAAGCTTGCGGACGCCCGAAGGCGGCTTTGCGTCTTCGCTGGACGCGGACACCGAAGGCGTCGAAGGCCTGACGTACGTCTGGACGCCGGAGCAGCTGCGTGAGGTGGTCGGTGACGACTCCGCCGCCGAGCTGTTCGGGGTCACGCCCGAAGGCACCTTCGAGGAGGGCGCGTCGACGTTGCGTCTGTTCGGGGAGTTGCCCGAGCCGCTGCGCCGCAAGCTCCTGGAGGCGCGCGCGAAGCGGCCGCAACCGGGTCGGGACGACAAGGTGATCGCGTCCTGGAACGGCCTGGCGATCACCGCGCTGGCCGAGGCGGGGGTGGCCCTGGATCGTCCACAGTGGATCGAATGGGCCACGTCCGCGGCCGAGTTGCTGCTGCGGGTGCACGTCGTCGACGGACGGCTGCGGCGGTCTTCGCGCGACGGCGTCGTCGGCGAATCCGCCGGGGTGCTGGAGGACTACGCCTGCGTCGCCGACGGGTTCCTGGCGCTGCACCAGGCGACCGGCGACGCGAAGTGGCTGGCCGAAGCGACCCGGCTGCTCGACCTGGCGCTGGCGCACTTCGCGTCCCCGGACGTCCCGGGGGCCTACTTCGACACGGCCGACGACGCCGAGACGCTGGTCCAGCGCCCGGCCGACCCGGGCGACAACGCGAGCCCGTCGGGGGCGTCGGCGCTGGCCGGAGCGCTGCTGACGGCGTCCGCGCTGGCGGGGTACGACAGCGCGGCGCGGTACCGGGAGGCGGCCGAGCAGGCGCTGCGGCGGGCCGGGGTGCTGGCCGGGCGGGTGCCGCGGTTCGCCGGGCACTGGCTGTCGGTGGCGGAGGCGCTGCAGGCCGGCCCGGTGCAGGTCGCGGTGGTGGGAGCGGATCCGGCATTGCGGCTGGCCGCGGCCCGGGGCGTGCACGGCGGCGGCATCGTGCTGGCGGGCGAGCCGGACGCGCCGGGCGTGCCGCTGCTGGCCGACCGGCCGCTGGTGGCCGGCGCCCCGGCGGCGTACGTCTGCCGGGGGTACGTCTGCGACCGGCCGGTGAGTTCGGTCGAGGAGCTGACCACCCAGCTCTGATCGCCCTGGGTGAACGCGGTGTCTGTGTCCCGGGTTTCGGCGTAACTTCGGTAGCGATGTAATCATGTAATCCGGAGGTACGACATGGGACGCGGATGGCGTGGCGGACGAGGCTGGCAGCAGGCGGAGGTCCCGCCGGCGGACGACGCGGCGGCCTGGTTCGGAGGCCGCCTGCCCGACGGCTGGTTCACGGGCGCACCGGAGGTCACGGTCGACCGCGAAGAGATCATCGTGGTCGGCGAGCTCCCGGCCCTGACGGAGGAGCACGCGGACGACGCGGCCCGCGCGGCGGCCGAGGAGGGCCGGATCAGCCGGTACCGGGAGGAGACGCGCGACGAGCGCATCGAGATCGCCCGCCAAGCGGAGCACCGCTACCAGCGCAAGGTGGCGTGGGGCGCGCGGCTGGGTGGGACGACGGCGCTGTTCACGACGCACTCGGCCCCGGTGATGACGAGGCTGCGCCAGCCGGAGCGCCTGGTCCTGGACACCCTGGTGGACGCGGGCGTGGCCCGGTCGAGGTCGGACGCCCTGGCGTGGGCGGTGCGCCTGGTGGGCCAGCACGCGGACAGCTGGCTCGGCGAGCTGCGCGAGGCGATGACGAAGGTGGACGACCTGCGCTCGAAGGGGCCGGACCTGGGCTGACGCGAGAGCGGCTCGGGCCGCGCGGTGCCGCCCCCTCGGTGGCACCCCGCGGCTGGGGCGAGGCGGAGCCGCGCGGTGTCGCCCCCTCGGTGACACCCCGCGGTCCCGCCGCCTCTGCTCGCTGCCGTCGTACGGACCACGCGCCAGGTGCGGTTCCGGTTGCCTCGTGCCCGGGACGGATCGGCCACCCTCGGCGATCGCGCCGGCCTGGACCTGAACCGGCTTCCGCGCCTAGAGTTCGTCGTGCCCGCGGTCCGTGCCGCGGTTCCGCCGTCGCACCAGGTCTTCCTCGTGAAGGACGTGTCCATGGACGGCAGGTTCACCCGGCGGCAGCTGATCAAGGGCGGGCTCGCGGTGGCGGCGGTGCCGCTGCTCCCGGCCGTCGCTTCGGCGGCGCCCCGCATCGACGTTCCCCCGCTCCCGTGGCCCGCGGCGAACGACATCGTCGCGAACACGACGGTTCCGGTGTTCCCCGACCGCAGTTTCCCGATCACCGGTCACGGCGCGAAGAACGACGGCAAAACCGACAACACCGCGGCCATCGCGAAGGCGATCGACGCCTGCGCCGCGGCCGGCGGCGGGCACGTGATCGTGCCGTCCGGCGGCAGCTTCCTCACCGGCGCCATCCGGCTCAAGAGCAACGTCGACCTGCATCTGGAAAAGGGCGCGGTCCTCAAGTTCAGCGGCGACGCCGCGAAGTTCCCGAATGTCCTGACGCGCTACGAAGGCATCGAATGCGTCAACCGCTCTCCGATGGTCTACGCCTACGGGGAAAAGAACATCGGCCTCACCGGCAGCGGCACGCTCGACGCGGCGGCGACGTCGTCGTGGAACAAGGGCAGCGATCGCGCGTACCTGGAATCGCTGGTGGCCAAGGGAACCCCGCCGGAGAAGCGGGTGGTGCCCGGCTCCGGCCACACCATGCGCTCGGCGTTCGTCGAGCCGTACGCCTGCGAGAACGTGCTGATCCAGGGCATCACCCTGAAGAACTCGATGTTCTGGCAGCTGCACCCGACGCTGTGCCGCAACGTCACGGTCGACGGCGTCAGCACCGACCCCAGCACCGCGCACAGCAACACCGACGGCTGCGACCCGGAATCGTGCGACCACGTCGTCATCGCCAACTGCACCCTCGGCGCGCACGACGACAACATCGCCATCAAGTCCGGCCGCGACGCCGACGGGCGCCGGGTGAACGTCCCGTGCCAGAACCTGGTCGTGGTGAACTGCGTGATGAACGGCAACTGGGGTGCGATCACCTGCGGCAGCGAGCAGACCGGCGGGATCCGCAACGTCTACGCCTACCGGCTCACCGTGCAGGGTGACACGAAATTCGCGCTGTACGTGAAGTCCAACACGCTGCGTGGCGGGTTCTCCGAGAACATCAACCTCGACAGCGTTTCCGGCACCTTCGCGCGGAACTTCGTGTTCGTGACGTCCACCTACAACAGCCAGACCGGCAGCACCGTCCCGTCGTTCGGGCCGTTCACGATCAGCAACTGCTCGAGCACGAAGATCGCGGGCAAGACCTTCGACGTCAGCGGGCTTTCGAACGCCCACGTGCACGGGTTCTCCGTGGCGAACTCCACGTTTAAGGGCGTCGCCGACACGTCGAACACGCTGAAGTACGTGGACGACGCCCGCTTCACGAAGGTGACGGTGAACGGCAAGCCGATCTGAACCTGCGGGATCGGCGGCGCTGCGGCAGGCTTACTACCAACGAGTAGGAAGCCTGCCGTTCGTCCTTTCCGGAGGTAGCCGTGGACGTCCCCGAAGTGCCCTCGAAGGTGGACCCGGACGCACTGACCGCCGTCCTCGACGGTCGCTGGGCCGAGCTGCGCCGCGGGGTGCGGGCGCAGATGACCGGCGCCGAGTTCCGGGACCCGGTCGACCTCGGCATCGAGGCGCACCGCGCCCAGGTGCTCGACCAGCTGCGTGCGCTCGCCGCGACCGACCGCCCCGGCCTGGGCTTCGACCCGGCCTACGGCGGCGGTGGCGACGTCGGCGGCTCGGTGACGTCGTTCGAGCTGCTCGGCTACGGCGACCTGTCGCTGATGGTGAAGGCCGGCGTCCAGTGGGGCCTGTTCGGCGGCGCCGTCCAGCTGCTCGGCACCGAGCGCCACCACGAGCGGTACCTGCGCGCGATCATGGACCTCGACGTCCTGGGCTGCTTCGCGATGACCGAGCACGGCCACGGGTCCGACGTCCAGCACCTGCGCACCACGGCGACCTTCACCGACGGCGGATTCGTCCTCGACACGCCGGATGCCATGGCCCGCAAGGAATACATCGGCAACGCGGCCCGCGACGGTCGCCTGGCGGTGGTCTTCGCGCAGCTGATCACCGGCGGCGAGTCGCGCGGCGTGCACGCGTTCCTCGTCCCGATCCGCGACGACGACGGCAAGCCGGTGCCCGGGGTGTCCATCGAGGACTGCGGGCCGAAGGCGGGGCTCAACGGCGTCGACAACGGACGGCTGGGTTTCGACCACGTCCGCGTCCCGCGCGAGGCCCTGCTGAACCGCTTCGGTGACGTCGCCGAGGACGGGACGTACTCGAGCCCGATCGAAAGCGACAGCCGCCGGTTCTTCACGATGCTGGGCACGCTGATCCGCGGCCGGGTGAGCGTCGGCGGCAGCGCGGGCAGCGCGACCAAGCGCGCGCTGGCCCTGGCCATCCGCTACGGCGAGCACCGGCACCAGTTCATGAAGCCGGACGGCGACGAGGTCGTCATCCTCGACTACCTCGGGCACCAGCGGAAACTGCTGCCGGCGCTGGCGAAGACCTACGCGCTGAACTTCGCCCAGGAGGAGCTGGTCTCGAAACTGCACGACATCGACCCGTCGGCGCCGGAGGAGGAGCAGCGCGAGCTGGAGTCTCGGGCGGCCGGGCTGAAGGCCCTCAACACGTGGCATGCGACGGCGACCATCCAGGCCGCGCGCGAGGCCTGCGGTGGCGCGGGCTACCTGGCGGAGAACATCCTCCCCGGCCTGAAGGCCGATACCGACGTCTTCACGACGTTCGAAGGCGACAACACGGTGCTGCTGCAGCTGGTCGCGAAGGGCCTGCTGACCAGCTACAAGCAGGATTTCGAGGACCTCTCGCCGCTGGCGACGGCCCGCTTCTTCACCGACCAGGTGGTCAACACGATCCTGGAGCGCACCTCGGTGCGCAAGGCGCTCGAGTCGCTCACCGAGGGGTCCGACTCGGACGTGTTCTTCCGCCGCGAGTGGCAGCTGAAGCTGTTCGAAGACCGCGAGGAGCACGTCGTCGAGGGGGTGGCGAAGCGCCTGCGCAAGGCGGCGGCCGATCCGTTCGGCGTGTTCAACGCGGCGCAGGACCACGTGCTGCGCGCGGGCCGCGTCCACGTCGAGCGCCTGGTGCTGGAGGCGTTCGTGGCCGGCATCGAGCGCTGCGAGGATCCCGAAGCGCGTGCGCTGCTGGAGCGCGTCTGCGACCTGTACGCGCTGTCGGCGATCGAAGAGGACCTGGCGTGGTTCCTGGGCCACGGCCGCTTGACCGCGTCGCGTGCGAAGGCGGTCACGTCGGCGGTGAACCGGCTGTGCGCGGAGCTGCGCCCGCACGCGCGCACGCTGGTGGACGCGTTCGCGATCCCGGAGCAGTTCCTCGCGGCGCCGATGCTGACGTCCTGATCACGGTGGTGACCCAGGCGGGTGGCCGGTATCGGGGCCCGGCCACCCGCCCGGGAGCCCTCAGGACCGCCGGTGCTTGCGGTCGTCGTCGGTGATCTCGAACTGCTCCTTGCGGACCTTGCCGGACACGGTCTGCTCGTCGCTGACCGTCTCCTTCCGCAGGCGCGCCCGCTCGACCGGCACGGTTTCCTTGCGCACCACCGGTTTCTCCGCGTGCAGGACGACGTCCTGCTCGGCCTCGCCGATCTCCGCGGTGCCGTCGCCGTGGGTGACCGGCTCGCGCTCGATGCGCACCTCTTCGTGCCGCACCGGCACGGTGACCTGCTGCTCCTCGGTGACGACGTACTTGCGCAGCCGCACGTGCCCGGTCTCGACCTGCTCGGTGCCGATGTCGAGCCGTTCCTCGGAGCGCGTCATGGCCCGGTCGTCGCCCTTCCGGCCCATCGCGTCCTGGCCACGGCCCATCCGGCCCGACCGGTCCGTCCGGCCCGACCGGTCCGTCCGGCCCGGCTGGTCCATCCGCCCGTCCGGCGACATGCGCGGCACCGGCAGGCCGTAGTGCTGGTAGAGCTGCGTGCTCTCCTCGGGCGAGAGGTGCCCGTCGGCGTCGATGCGGGGCGCGTCGGAGACGCTGTCCTTGTCGACCCGGACGTGGACGCCGTCCTTGTCCGTGTGCGCGCCGGAGAGCGGCACGAAGCTTTCCTTGGTGCCGAACAGGCCGGTCTTGACGGTGATCCACTCGGGCTGGTGCGTCGCGTCGGCGAGGTAGACGTTGCCGACCTTCCCGAGCTTGTTGCCGTCCGGGTCGACCACGGCGCTGTCGATGAGTTCCTCGGGCTGCAGGGTGCTGGCCATCGCGGTCGTGCTCCTTCCACGCGTCGGTTCTGGTGGAGCCCACCGTCGGCCGCGCCGGCGAGCCCGGCAACCGCCGTGGTGTTCCCGTGGGTGACCCCTGAACGTGATCGTTTGAAGCGCCTCCCGCGGGCCAGGACCAGGGTCGCCCGCAGGTCGAGGGCGTGCCGCCGGCGTGACCGCCCGCCCGCGCCGGGGACGCAAAGGTGTGGACCTCGATCCGGCGTGACCGGGGTCACCCGGGCGGTTGTCACAACCGCGTCGCCCGGGTCGTCAAGGGGGTGAAGCAGACGATGGAAGGGGAACGGCCATGGAAGCCCGGATCAACCTGTTCGAGAACGAGATCACCGGCAAGTTCGTCAAGCGCCTGATCGCGGCGTCCCGCCCGGTCGAGGAGTCCTCGCTGTCGCACGCGACCCAGGAGCTGGTGAAGATCCGCGCGAGCCAGATCAACGGCTGCGGGATGTGCCTCGACATGCACACGAAGGACGCGGCGGCGGCCGGCGAGACGGCGGTCCGCCTGGCGATGGTGGCGGCGTGGCGCGAAGCGGTGGTGTTCACCGAAGCGGAGCGCGCGGCCCTGGCACTGGCGGAGGAGGGCACCCGCCTGGCGGACACGCACACCGGCGTCAGCGACGAGACGTGGGCCGCGGTGCGCAAGCACTTCGACGACGAACAGATCGGCGCGCTGATCGCCCTGGTGGCGACGATCAACGCGTGGAACCGCCTCAACGTGATCGCCCGCAACCCGGCGGGCGAGTACCAGCCGGGGATGTTCGGCTGAGACTGTCCGAAGAGGGCACACCACCGGCCGTGCAGCGCGGAACCAGCTTCGATGGTGACGACTTCACGGCGGTGGAACCCCCAACCGTGGCACAGCCTGGTGGACCCCGCTCGGCGTAAGGTGTTTGAGTGCCGGGACGGGTGATGTTGTCCAAACCATCGGGTGATGTCGATAAAGGACTGCGGCAGATCGCCCGATGATTTTACCATGATGAAAAAGACGCTCTTCGCAGCCGCGATCATCGGTGGCGCCATGCTTGCTGTGGCCGCGCCGGCTTCCGCCGGTGAGGGTCACCACCCGGGTGGCGGTGGCATCAGCATCGGCGACAACCTCTGCGCGGCTCCGTGGCAGTGGAACGGTCCCTTCGAGGTGCTGCACGCGGGCCACGCGCCTTCGTACGCAGCGTGCAACAACAACTCCACCGGCGGCGGTCACGGTGGGATCAGCATCCTGAACAACGCCTGCCTGCTGCCCTGGCAGTGGAACGGCCCGGTCGAGCTGCTGACGGTCGACCACAACCCGTCGTACGTCGCCTGCAACGGCAACTCCGCGGGCTGAACGAAAAAGGAACGGCCCAGGCTGGCTGGTTGAGTGTGCATCAACCATCCGAGGCCGATCTTCACCGCTAGAAAAAGAAGCGCGGTCTTTCACCCTCGCCGGGTGAAAGACCGCGCTTCTTTTCGAATGTGACTCAGGCGTACATGGCCAGCCAGATCGCGATGTAGTGCGACACCGCGGCCAGCACCGTGCAGGCGTGGAAGTACTCGTGGTACCCGAACGTCTCGGGCCAGTGGTTGGGCCACTTCACGGCGTAGAAAACCGCACCCAGCGTGTAGAACAACCCACCCACGCAAAGCAGCACCAACGCGGCAACCCCGGCATGCGAAGCCAGCTCGGGGAAGACGAAAACCGCGACCCACCCGAGTGCGATGTAGATCGGCACACCCAGCCACCGCGGCGCGTGCGGCCACAGCATCTTCAACGCCACCCCGGCGATCGCTCCACCCCACACGATCGACAAGATCACGTACCCGGTCGGCTTCGACATGGCCAGCAACGTGAACGGCGTGTACGTGCCGGCGATGAACAAGAAGATCATCGAATGATCGGCGCGCTTCATCCACTTGTACGCGCGCGGGCTCCAGAACCGGCGGTGGTACAACGCGCTCACGCCGAACAAGCCGAGCACCGTCAGGCCGTACACCGAAGTCGCCAGGGCGGCGACCGGGGACACAGTGGACGCCGCCAGGCTGATCAGCGTCGCCGCCGCGGCCAGGGCGCCGAAGAACGTCCAGAAGTGGATGTGCCCGCGCAGCCGGGGGCGGAGGTCCACTACGGGCTCGGGTGGTGGTTCCGTCGTCAGGCTCACCCTTCCAGGTTACGGCAGCGTAGGTTCTCCAGCAGTGCTCAAGTCACACGCCTCACACCGGGGTGCGTAGGCTGACTCGACGTGAGTGTTCGCTCGTTCTTGTCCGACGTCGTGTACAGCGCCTACGGCAGGCGCCTCATCCAGCAGGCCGCCGGGCGGCATCCCCGGCACATCGCCATCATGCTCGACGGCAACCGCCGGTGGGCCCGGGAAGCGGGCTTCACGGACGTTTCGGACGGGCACCGCGCCGGGGCCAAGAAGATCGCCGACTTCCTGAGCTGGTGCCAGGAGGCCGACGTCGAGGTCGTCACCATGTGGCTGCTGTCCACCGACAACCTCAACCGAGACCCGGACGAGCTCACGCCGCTGCTGAAGATCATCACCGACGTCACCGACGAGCTCGCCGGGCCGGGGACGCAGTGGCGGCTGCGGATCGTCGGTGCCCTCGACCTGCTCCCCGCCGAGGTCGCGAAGCGGCTGAGCGAAGCCGCCGCCCGCACCGAAGGGCGGTCCGGGATGGAGGTCAACATCGCGGTCGGCTACGGCGGGCGGCAGGAAATCGCCGACGCCGTGCGCAAGCTGCTGCTGCAGCACGCCGACGAGGGAACGTCCATTCACGAGCTGGCGAAGATCCTCGACGTCGACCACATCTCCGAGCACCTCTACACCTCCGGTCAGCCGGACCCGGACCTGATCATCCGCACCTCGGGCGAGCAACGGCTTTCCGGCTTCCTGCTGTGGCAGTCCGCGCACTCGGAGTTCTGGTTCACCGAGGCGTACTGGCCCGCCTTCCGGCGCGTCGACTTCCTCCGCGCGATGCGTGACTACGCCTGGCGGCACCGCCGGTTCGGCTCCTAGACAGCTCGCAAAACCGCTGGTCACGCCGGTCGGAAGCCACCGTGAGTTGATTTCGGGCGACCGACGGTGAGGTGACGATCTGGCGAATCACCGTGTTGGCTCCCTGCGCGGCGCCGGATTCGTGGGTACCTTCCGAGGTGAGGGCACGCGTTCCGTGCGGGTCCTCGCGGGAGGCCCTGGTCGTGGCGGTGATCGAGGGGGCGGCTCAGCCGCCCACGAGACGCTCGAGGGGGCCGGCACCCGGCCCTCGTGGCCGCGCCACCTGACTCCGGTCAGGAGGAGTGGTCCAGCCAGGGAGGTGCCCGGCCCAGCGAGTGCGGGCGTGAGGTGCACACGCCCTCGAGGGAGATGCCGTCGTGACTGCGCAGCGTTTGCCCCGCAAGGCCTCTGGCCACTCTTCGACCGGTGCCGTTTCCGGCCCGGAGAAAGCGCCCGTATCCCAGCAGCACATGTACGTGCTCGACACGTCGGTCCTCCTTTCGGACCCGTGGGCGGTCACCCGCTTCGCCGAGCATGCCGTCGTGCTTCCGCTGGTCGTCATCAGTGAACTGGAGGCGAAGCGCCACCACCCGGAGCTCGGCTGGTTCGCCCGGGAATCCCTGCGCATGCTCGACGACCTGCGCCGGCAGTACGGCAGGCTCGACGCGCCGCTCCCCATCGGGGACCACGGCGGCACGCTGCAGGTGGAGCTGAACCACTCGGACCCGTCGGTGCTCCCGTCCGGGTTCCGGACCGACTCCAACGACCACCGCATCCTCGCCTGCGCGCTCAACCTCGCGGCCGAGAACCAGGCGGTCACGCTGGTGACGAAGGACATCCCGCTGCGGGTCAAGGCCGGGGCCGTCGGCCTCGAGGCGGACGAGTACCGCGCGCAGGAAGTGACGCCGTCGGGCTGGACCGGCATGGCGGACGTCGACGTCCAGCAGGAAGTGCTGGACGCGCTGTTCGGCGGCAGCACCGTCGACCCGGTCGAGTGGGGCATGGACGAGCTCGCCGAGCTGCCCTGCCACACCGGGCTGCGGCTGCTCGCGGGCAGCTCCAGCGCGCTCGGGCGGATCACGGCGGACAAGCGCATCCGGCTGGTCCGGGGCGACCGCGAAGCGTTCGGCCTGCACGGCCGCAGCGCCGAGCAGCGCGTCGCGCTCGACCTGCTGCTCGACTCCGACGTCGGAATCGTGTCGCTGGGCGGCCGGGCCGGCACCGGCAAGTCGGCGCTCGCCCTCTGCGCCGGCCTGGAAGCCGTCATGGAACGCCGCCAGCACCGCAAGGTCGTGGTGTTCCGGCCGGTCTACGCGGTCGGCGGCCAGGACCTCGGCTACCTGCCCGGGTCCGAGAGCGAGAAGATGCAGCCGTGGGCGCAGGCGGTGTTCGACACCCTCGGCGCGCTGGTCAGCCAGGACGTCCTCGACGAGGTCTTCGACCGCGGCATGCTCGAGGTGCTCCCGCTGACGCACATCCGCGGCCGGTCGCTGCACGACACGTTCGTGATCGTGGACGAGGCGCAGTCGCTGGAGCGCAACGTCCTGCTCACGGTGCTCTCGCGGCTCGGCACGGCGTCGCGGGTGGTGCTCACGCACGACGTCGCCCAGCGTGACAACCTGCGCGTGGGCCGGCACGACGGCGTCTCGGCGGTGATCGAGAAGCTCAAGGGCCACCCGCTGTTCGCGCACGTCACGCTGACGCGCTCGGAGCGGTCGCCGATCGCCGCCCTGGTCACCGAGATGCTGGAGGACCACGGCTGACCGAGGCGGCTCGTGAGTGGTAAGGCGGGTTCTAACCCGCCTTACCACTCACGACCGCGGTGCCCCGGCCCGGCAGACGTTCCCGCGTTTGCCGGGCATCCGGTGAAAAACCCGCTCGGCCGCTATCCGGCCGATCCGGGGCTGGGCATAGTGGACCGGATGGGGCCGGAAAACCTTTCTCGTCGTGAGCTTCTCGTCCGAAGTGGTGCCGCCGCTGCCGCGCTGACCGTGGCCGGGACGGCGGTGGCCGAGGCCGAACCGGAGGTCGCGCCGGGTGGCGTGGTGCTCCGGGAAGGCACCAACATGTCCGCCGCGCTGTCCCCGGACGGCCGGTGGATCGCGGTCGACCTGGTTACCGGGATCTGGGTGCTGCCCGCCGGCGGCGGCCGCGCCCGCCGGCTCACCGACGACCTGCAGGACGCCACCCTCCCCAGCTGGGCGCCGGACGGCCGCCGGATCGCGTTCCAGTCGTACCGCGACGGCAACTTCCACCTGTACGTCATCGATGTCGCCGGCGGCTCGCCCCGCAAGCTCACCAGCGGGCAGTTCGACCACCGCGAGCCCGTGTTCTCGCCGGACGGCACCCAGCTCGCCTTCAGCAGCGACCGCGACGGCAGCTACGGCATCCACCTGCTGGACGTCGCTTCCGGGGCGATCAGCACGGTGGTGTCGACGGCCGACGAAGAGGCGTCGCCGCGGTGGTCGGCCGACGGCACACAGCTCGTCTTCACGGTGAACGACGTCGCCATCGACGTCGTCACCCTGGCCACCGGCGCCCGCACGCGCCTGGTCACCGCGACCGGCACCGACAAGGTCTACGGCCCCGCGTTCGGTCCCGGCGGCCGGCCCAGCTACCTGCGGCTGCGCGGCGCCGACGCGGACCTCATGCTCGGCGACGAACAGCTGACCCGGGGCGAGGACGTCTTCGGCTTCGCCGCGAACTGGTCCGGGTCCACCGTGCTCTACACCGCCGACGGGCACCTCCGGCGCCGCGAACAGTCCGGCGCCGTCGAGGACATCCCGTTCGAAGCAAGCGTTTCCACGGCCACGCGCGACTACCGGAGGCGGGTCCGTGACCTGGACTCGGCCGCGCCGAAGCCGGTCCGGGGCATCGCCGGTCCGGTGGTGTCCAAGGACGGCAAGCGGATCGCCTTCCGGGCCCTCAACGCGATCTACGTCGTCGCGGCGAGCGGGGGCCGGCCCCAGCGGCTGATCGCCGACGGCTACTTCAACTCCGACCCGGACTTCCACCCGGACGGGACGAAGCTGCTCTACACGAGCGACCGGCTCGGCACCGCCGACCTGTGGGTGCGTGACCTCGGCACCGGCCGGGACACCGTCCTCACCGAGCTGGCGGGCGCGCAGGTCGCGCCGCGGTGGTCGCCGGACGGGGGCCGGGTGGCCTACGCCGACCAGGACGGCGCCACCTGGATCCACGACGTGGCCACGAACACGGCCCAGCAGGTGACGCCGCCGCTGTTCATGCCGGGCCGGCCGACCTGGTCACCCGACGGGACGGTCCTCGCGCTGGCAGCGGTGAAGCCGTACTCGCGGCGGTACCGCGAAGGCACCAGCCAGATCCTCACGGTCGACTTGAAGACGAACGAACTCCGCTACGCCGAGCCGATGCCGTTCCGCTCGCTCGCCACCCGCGGCGACGACGGTCCACTGTGGTCACCCGACGGCCGGTACCTGGCGTTCACGGTCGAAAGCGTCGCCTGGATCGCCCCGGTCGACGGCGCCGGACGGCTGATCGGGGCGCCGCGGCAGGTCACCCACGACGTCACGGATTCCCTGGCCTGGCAAGGGAACGACACGCTCGTGTACCTGTCGAAGGGGCAGCTCAAGGCCCAGAGGATCAGCGGCGGCGAGCCGCGCACGATCCGGCTCGACTTCACCTGGGCCCGGCCGCGCCCGCCGCGGCGGACCGTCATCCACGTCGGCGCGGCCTGGGACGGCGTGGCCCGGACGCTGCAGCGGAACGTCGACATCGTCGTCGAAGGCGGCCGGATCGCCGACGTCCGGCCGCATCGGGACGCGCCCGGCACCGTCGACGCGCACGACCTGACTGCCATGCCCGGGCTCGTCGACCTCCACAACCACTGGCACCTGCGCGGCCGGCAGTGGGGTGACCGGCAGGGCCGGCTGTGGCTGTCCTACGGCATCACGACGACCCGCTCGCCGGGCGATCCGGTCTACCAGATGCTGGAGACGCGCGAGGCCCTGGAATCCGGAAACCGGGTCGGGCCAAGGTACTTCGGCACCGGGGAAGCCATCGACGGCTCCCGGATCTACTACAACTTCATGCGGCCGACGCTCTCGCCCGGGCAGCTGAACCTCGAGCTGTCCCGCGCGGTCGAACTCGAGTACGACCTGATCAAGACCTACGTCCGGCTCCCCGTGGCCTCCCAGCAGGCGGTGGTCCGGGCCGCGCACCGGGCGGGCATCCCGCTGTCGTCGCACTACCTGTACCCGGCGGCGAACATCGGCATGGACGCGATGGAGCACATCGGCGCCACCAACCGGCTCGGGTACTCGCACACGGTCAGCCGGATCGGCCGGTCGTACCAGGACGCGATCGCGTTGTTCGTCCGCTCGGGGATGTCGCTCACGCCGACGTTGTTCACCTCGCGGGCGTTGTACGCGGACGACAAGTCCCTCGTGACCGACGAGCGCACCGAAGTCCTCTTCCCGCCGTGGGAGTACCAGCAGCTCAAGGCGGCGGCGGACGCCGCGGGCAACCCGGAGAACGCCTACCTCCGCCGGGTCCTCGCCGGGAACGTCGACATGGTGCTGCGGATCCACCGGGCGGGCGGGTTCGTGGTCACCGGCACGGACTCCCCGCTGGACAACGTGGCCGTCTCCACCCACCAGAACCTGCGGGCCATGGTCGCGTTCGGGTTCACGCCGCACGAGGCGCTCACCACCGCGACCCGCAACCCGGCGCGGTGGCTGGGGCTCGAGGACCGGATCGGGGTGCTCAAGCGAGGTGCCTACGCCGATCTGTCACTCGTGTCCGGCAATCCGCTGCAGGACGTCAAGGCGGCCGCGAACGTCCGCAGCGTGCTGGTCGGCGGGGTGCTGCGGACGGTCGGCGAGCTGCTGGCGCCCTACCGGAACCGGCCGGGCGGGCAGGCGGCCACCGCGGTGGCGCCCGCCGCCCCGTCCGCGGCGAAACAGCACTGGTGGCACGTTCCGGAGTGGTCGGAACACGTGTGCTGCGCGGGCTGACTCACCAGCCCGAAGGAAGCGGGCGGCCCTCGGCGAAGCCGGCCGCCGACTGGACGCCCAGCAGCGCACGCTCGTGGAACTCCTCGAGCGTGCGCGCGCCCGCGTAGGTGCAGGACGAGCGCACACCGGAGCCGATCGAGTCCAGGAGATCCTCGACGCCCGGGCGCTGCGGGTCGAGAGACATCCGCGACGACGAGATGCCCTCCTCGAACAGCGCCTTCCGGGCTCGGTCGAACGAGCCGTCCGTCCGGGTCCGCGCGCCGACCGCGCGCTTCGACGCCATGCCGAACGACTCCTTGTACGGCCGGCCCTGCTCGTCGAAGCGCAGGTCGCCGGGGGATTCGTAGGTGCCGGCGAACCACGAGCCGACCATCGCCGCGGACGCGCCCGCGGCCAGCGCCAGCGCGACGTCACGCGGGTGGCGCACGCCGCCGTCGGCCCAGACGTGCTTGCCCAGCTCGCGCGCGGCGGCCGCGCAGTCGGCGACGGCGGAGAACTGCGGGCGGCCCACGCCGGTCATCATCCGGGTCGTGCACATCGCGCCCGGCCCGACGCCGACCTTGACGACGTCGGCGCCGGCCTGGATCAGGTCGCGCGTGCCCTCGGCGGTGACCACGTTGCCGGCGACCACCGGGACCTGCGGCGACACCGACCGGACGGCCTTCAGCGCGGCGATCATCTTCTCCTGGTGCCCGTGCGCGGTGTCGACGACCAGCACGTCTACCCCGGCCTCCAGCACGGCGGACGCCTTCGCCGCGACATCGCCGTTGACGCCGACCGCGGCGGCGACGCGCAGCTTGCCCGCGTCATCGACGGCCGGCGTGTAAATCTCCGCTCGCAGAGCGCCGACGGCGGTGAGGACGCCCGCGAGCCGGCCGTCGGCGTCGAGGCCGAGCGCCAGGTGGGCGCCGTGGCTGTTCAGCAGCTCGAAGACCTCACGCGCCGGCGTGGTGAGCGGGACCGCCACGGTCGGCGGCTGCGCAACGTCGGCGAGCCGCGCGAAGCGGTCCACGCCCGCGCAAGCCGCTTCGTCGACGATGCCGACCGGGCGGCCTTCGCCGTCCACGACGACGACAGCGCCGTGAGCGCGCTTGTGGACCAGGTTGAGGGCGTCGGCAACCGCGTCACCGCCCGTGAGCACCAATGGCGTGTCCCACACCGGGTGGCGGCTCTTCACCCAGCCGACGATCTCGGCGACGGCGGTGCTGTCGACGTCCTGCGGAAGCACGACCAGGCCGCCGCGGCGGGCGACGGTCTCGGCCATCCGGCGGCCGGCGACCGCGGTCATGTTGGCGACCACGATCGGGATGGTGGCGCCGGTACCGTCCGCGGTGGCGAGGTCGACGTCGAAGCGGGACTCCACGTCCGAGCGGTTCGGCAGCAGGAACACGTCGTCGTAGGTCAGGTCGTGGGCGGGCCGGTGGCCGTCGAGGAAACGCACGAGTCACCAGACTACCTGCCGGGCCCGTGGCAGGATCGAGGGCATGAGCCGCCGCGACCGGGACGCCGAGGGACGGGCACGCAACGCACGGCCGCGTGACGGCCTCGGCCGGCCGCTGCCGTACGGCGCGGACGGCGTCGAGCGGCAGCCCGAAGGCATCGAACGGACCCCGGCGCAAACGCTTGCGGAGGCGCAGCGGCTGCTGGACGACGGCAAGCCGTTCCACGCGCACGAGGTGTTCGAAGACGCCTGGAAGACGACCGACGGGCCCGATCGCGAACTCTGGCGAGGGCTGGCCCAGCTCGCCGTCGGGCTGACGCACGCGGCACGCGGCAACAACGTCGGCGCGGTGTCGCTGCTGGAGCGCGGCGCGGCGAACATCGAGCCGTTCCGGGGCGAGCCGCCGCACGGCATCGACGTGGCCGGGCTGCAGGAGTGGGCGCTGGCCCTCGCGGAGGAAGCGAAGTCGCGAGTCCGGGTGTCGCCGAGCGCGCCGCGGCTGACGTGCTGACCGCCCTCGGCGCCGCGGTCATCGCGGCGGTCGCTTCGCTGGTCGGCGTCACGCTGGGCGCGCTGGTCGAGCCGCTGAAACTGAACGCGGCGCGGCGGTCGAAGCTGCGGCAGGACCGCGCCGACCGCTGCGGCCGGTTCATCGAGGCCGGGGCCCGGGCCCGGCAGCACCTGGTCAGCATCAACGTCACCCACCGGCTGGACGCGAGCTCCGAGCGGCTCGCGGCCTACGAGGACGAGTACTACACCGTGCGGGCGGAGATGCGGTCCCTCCTCGGGCTCCTGGTGATGAGCGGGCCGGACGAGCTCGTGGAGGCGGCCCGGGAGGTGCGGCGGAAGGACATGGACCTGCACCACGTGCGGCACGAGCCGGACGACGGCGGCGAGTTCACCCGGGTCGTGCTGCCGAAGGCCGTCCGGGACGCCGTGGTCGAGCTGGACCGGGCGATCGAAGCGTTCGCCCTGGTTGCCCGGAAGCACACGTCCTAAGGCTGTTCCCAGCCGTCCGAAGCGGCTTTCTCGGCGCCGATCGTCGTGCCTTCGCCGTGTCCGGTGTGGACCTTCGTCGCCTCCGGGAGCGTGAAGAGCTTCTCGCGGATGGAGTGCACGATGGTCGGGTAGTCCGAATAGGACCGTCCGGTGGCGCCCGGCCCGCCGTGGAACAGGGTGTCGCCGGTGAACAGGACGCCCAGCTCCGCCGCGTAGAGACAGACTGCGCCGGGCGCGTGCCCCGGCGTGTGGATGACCCGCAGGTCCGTGCCCGCGATGGTGAGCACCTGGCCGTCGGCCAGCTCGCCGTCCGGGGCGCGGTCCGGGTGGGTGAGGTCCCAGACGACCCGGTCGTCCGGGTGCAGCAGGATCGGCGCACCGGTCGCGGCGGCGAGCTCCGGGGCGGCGTTGACGTGGTCGTTGTGCGCGTGGGTGCAGACGATCGCGGCCAGTTTCCGGTCGCCCACGACGTTTTCGATCGCCTTCGCGTCGTGCGCGGCGTCGATCACGATCACTTCCGCGTCGTCGCCCAGGAGCCAGACGTTGTTGTCGACGTCCCAGCTGCCCCCGTCGAGCTGGAAGACGCCGGAGGTCACCAGGTTCTGCACGATCGCCGTCATGTGCCCGACCCTAGTGGTCATTCGCCGGGTAGATGACATACCGGCGGTATGCTACCGTCGAGTCATCTTACTGTGAGTAAGTTCGAGAGGCGGCGCGATGACCCTCCTGGCCGAGCCGGTGAAACTCCGATGCGGCGCGCTGCTGCCCAACCGCCTGGTCAAGTCGGCGCTGAGCGAGCAGCTCGGCGACCGCCACAACGCGCCCACCCGCGAGCTGGCCGAGCTGTACCGCACCTGGGCCCGCGGCGGCGCGGGCACGCTGATCACCGGGAACGTGATGGTCGACCCGACCGCGCTCGGCGAGCCGCGCAACGTCGCCGTGACCCCGGACCCGGCCGCGTACCGGCCGTGGGCCGCCGCGGTCGAGGGCACGGACACGCGGCTGTGGGTGCAGCTGAACCACCCCGGCCGGCAGAGCCCGCGGTACCTGTCGCGGCAGCCGGTCGCGCCGTCCGTGGTGCCCTTCGGCAACCGAGGCGTCCGTACGGCTTTCGCCGTCCCACGGGCTCTGACCGGCGAAGAGATCGAAGCGATCATCGAACGCTTCGGCGTCGCGGCGCGGACGTTCGTCGAAGCGGGCTTCACCGGCGTGCAGATCCACGGCGCCCACGGCTACCTGGTCTCGCAGTTCCTGTCCCCGCTGACGAACCGGCGGACCGACGCCTGGGGCGGCGACGCCGTCCGCCGCCGCCGGTTCCTGCTCGAGCTGGTCCGGCGCGTGCGCGCGGAGGTCGGGGACGCGGTGCCGGTGTCGGTCAAGCTCAACAGCGCGGACTTCCAGCGCGGCGGCTTCACCGAGGAGGAGTCCCTGGAGGTCGTGCGAGAACTTGGCGAAGCCGGCATCGACCTGCTGGAAGTGTCGGGCGGCACGTACGAGAAGGCCGCCATGATGGGCGGCGCAAGCACGCAGGCGCGTGAGGCGTATTTCCTGGACTACGCGGCGAAAGCGCGGGCGGTCTCCGACGTCGCGCTGATGGTCACCGGCGGATTCGCGACCCCGGACGGCATGGAAGCGGCGCTGCGTTCGGGCGAGGTGGACGTGATCGGGCTCGGCCGCCCGCTGATCGTCGACCCGAGCTTGCCGTCCCGGCTGCTGGAGGGCGCGGACGTCCGAGCCGAGCGGCTCTGCCCGAAGACGGGCATCCGGCTGGTGGACAGCCTCCTGGAGATCCAGTGGCACACCCGGCAGATGCACCGGATCGCGGCGGGCAAGCCGGTCGACCGGCGTGGTGCGGTGCCGACGTTGGTGCAGGCGGGGCTGACGGATGGGCTCAACGCGTTCCGTCGCGTCCGGGGCTAGGCGGGCGTCAGGCGGCGGTCGTACAGGAAGGCGCCCGCGGCGAGGGCGGTGAAGAACAGGCCGATGAATACGCAGTTCAGTGCGACCTGGCCGTAGCCGAGGGTGGCCGCGTCGACGAACGGGTACGGGTAGAAGCCGTCGACGGCCCCGCGCGGCAGCGTGAACGCCAGCCACGCCAGGGGGTACAGCAGCGACCACCAGACCGTTCGCCACGTCACGGCCCCGCGGGGGCCGACCAGGAGCCAGCCGAGCACGAACAGCAGCGGGGTCACCTTGTGCAGCATCGTGTCGGAGACCAGCGACAGCCCGTGCAGGTCGTACAGGCCGGCGAGGGCGACCTGGTAGACGATCCCCGTCACGATGATGCCGGCCAGTGCGTCGAGCCAGAGGACGGTGAACAGCCGCCCGCGGGCGCGGCCCAGCGCGACGAGCGCCGACGTCAGCAGGACCAGCAGGTTCGAGTCGATCGTGAAGAAGCAGAGCAGGTTCGCGACGCGGCCGTCGGCGGAGGCGGTCGCGACCACCTGGGTGACCAGGCCGGCCAGGGCGACCACGGCGGTGACCGCGAACCAGGCGCGGGTGAGCTTCTCGCTGCGCATCGCCGGAGCTTAGCTCCACAGTGGACATATGAACCACGGTGGAGGGGTGCGCCCCGGCGACGTCCGCACCGGGGCGCCGGTCGTCAGGCCGCGAGCAGCGAGTCCCGGAGCGCGACGAACGCCTCGTACTCCGCCTTCTGCTCGACCGGCAGCTGGTACGAGACGGCCAGGAGCTTCGCCACCGACGGGATGATGCTCAGCCGGAACGTCCGGCCGTCGGTCGTCTTGATGACGAACCGGCCCTGGAGGTCGCGCTTCTTGACCGACGCCCGGTTGGCGTCGTTGATCGTCAGCGGGGTGCCCGCCGTGACGGTGCCGTTCTTCTCCTCGAGTGGGACGAGGACGAGATCGGTCTGCCCCGGCTTGAAGCCCAGCGCGAAGTTGGCCACCGAGGTGGTCCGGAAGACCAGGTAGTTCTTCTGCCGGATCTCCGCGGCGTACACCTTCGTGTAGCTCGCCCCGTCTTCGACGGCGCCGTCGAAGGCCGCGTGGATGGCCGCCTTCATCTGTTCCTTGCTGACCACTGGTTGCTCCTCCATGACCGCTCGGGAATGAGCGGGAACCTTGTGAAGGAGCGCACTTTAGGGATTCTTCGCCGCGGGCGGTGTCGGGAAAATTCTCGTCAAATCCCGTCCGGCGCACGTCGAATTCGTCGAATGCCGACTCCGGCTCGACCAACCTCCACTGTGGTCTGGAAGGACCTTGGGCACCACCGACTTTCGTCTGTCGTCTGTCAGCTCCCTTCCGACCGGTCGCCGTGCAGCAGGCCGCGGACCGTGTCGATCGTGTCCGCCTCGGCCGGGTCCTTGTCCGGCCGGTAGCGGACCACCCGGGCGAACCGCAGCGCCAGGCCACCGGGGTAGCGCGTCGACACCTGCGCGCTGTCCAGCTCGATCTCGACCACGACCTCCGGCCGGACGTACACCGTCCAGTCGTCGCGGTGGGTTTCGATCTCCTGGAACGTCCTCGTCTGCCACGCCAGCAGCTCGTCGGTCATGCCCTTGAACGTCTTGCCCACCATGATCGGCGGGCCGCCGTCCGGATCGCGGGCGCCCAGGTGGAGGTTCGACAGCGTGCCGGTGCGCCGGCCGTGCCCCCACTCCGCCGCCAGCACCACCAGGTCGATCGTGTGCACCGGCTTGACCTTCAGCCACGCCCGCCCGCGCCGCCCGGCCGCGTACGGCGACGCCAGGTCCTTGACCATCACCCCTTCGTGGCCGGCTTCCATCGCCGCCTCCAGCACCGAAGCCGCCTGCGAAGTACCGATCTCGCCGGGGATCACGTGCGCCCCGGCGACCTTCCGCAGGGCCGCGTTGCGCTCCGACAGCGGCGCGTCCAGCAGGTCGACGCCGTCGAGGTGCAGGCAGTCGAAGAAGTACGGCCGCAGCAGCAGCGCCTTCACCTGTTCCTCGCGGGTGCTGCCGAACCGGCTCATGGTGTCCTGGAACGGCCGCGGCCGCCCGGCGTCGGTCAGGGCCAGGGTTTCGCCGTCGAGCACCACCGACTCGCACGGCAGCGCCCGCACGAGATCGACCAGTTCCTGCACGCTCCCGGTGATCTCCCGCAGCGTCCTCGTCCAGACGTGCACCTCGTCGCCCTGGCGGTGCACCTGGATCCGCGCACCGTCCATCTTGTACTCGACGATCGCCTCGGCGTGCTCGGCGACGGCTTCGTCCAGCGACTCCGCCGGCGACGCCAGCATCGGCTTGATCGGCGTGCCCAGCGTCAGCCGGAAGTCCGCCAGCGCGGCCTGCCCGCCGGTCATCGCCGCGACCCCGGTGACGCCCAGCTTCCCGGACAGCATGAACGCCCGCCGCACGTCCTCGGCCGGCACCTCGGCCGCGGCCGCGACGGCGTCGACCATCACGCCCTCCAGCGCGCCTTGCCGCAGCTCGCCGGTGACCAGCCGGAACATGAACTGCTGCTCGTCCTTCGTGAGCCGCTCGAACAACGCCCGCAGCACCTCTTGCCGCCGCGTCGCGGAGCCCGTGCCCGCCGCGACGCCGGCCGCGGCGGTGAGCGCCGCGTCGACCTCGGTGACCGTGACGACCGGCTCCGGTAGCGACCCGGCGCCCAGCCCGGCCAGGGTGCGCCAGCCCGCCCCCAGCCTGTCCTGCGCCGTCTGCCCGGTCAGGTACGCGATCACCACCGGCAGCTCGGCCATCTCGGCGGCGCGCAGCACCGCGGCCAGGAGGGCGATCTTCGCCTTCCTGGACCTCGTCGCCGCCAGCTCGGCGGACGCCCGGACCAACTCGCTCAGCAACACCCGGACATCATGACCCGAACCACCGACAATTTCCGGTTGGTCAGATGTCCGGCCTGGTGCAGAGGGGGTCGAGCAGGCCGTCCTTGGTCACGCAGGGGTGTACCCGGCGTCCTGCAGCTCGGCCCGCGCGGTCGAGCTGGACCACGCCGACCTGCTGGTCCCGCGCCGCGGCCGCCTTGGCCGCCGGGACGTCGGCGTACCCGATCGCGCCCGGCACGGCGGCGACCTCGGTGAGCACCTCGGCGGTCGTGCCGCGCTCGCAGCGGGTGGTCGCCGCGGCCGGGTCGCATTCGGGGCTTGCGGCACGAGTCCGACGTCAGCCGGTCCTCCGCGCCGCCGAGCACCTTCCGCTCGAACGTCTTGCGCGTGCCCGACTCCTGCCCGCGCCCGACGATCCCGATCGGCACCGACGGCCCCGGCCGGCAGCTGGTCCCAGTTCCGCACACGGCCGCTGAAGATGTCTTCGACCTGCTGGGTCTTCAGCCGGTCGACGCCGGCGGCGCGGTCGCAGCGCGCGCACGGGACAGCTCATCCGCTGCCGGAGTCCGAGCTGAGAATTTCGGCGAGGGACTGCATCGTCGCGCCGATGCCCACCGTGCCGCTCCTCTGCCCCGAACTCCCCCAGGAGAAGCAGCGTAGGCAGCAAAAACGCGGCGCGGGACGGCTACTGGTGGGTGTTCACCGGTCGGTCACCGGCGGCGATCCAACTGGCCAGCAAGCCGAGCGCGCGCTCGGAAGCCGACCCCGGTTCGGCGTGGTAGACGACCAGGCCCTGGTCGGGGTCGTCCGGCAGGCGCAACGTCTGGTAGTGCAGCCGCAGCTCGCCGGCCACGGGGTTCGCGAACAGCTTCCAGCCCTGCGCCTTCTCCTGGACCGCGTGCTCGGCCCACAGCCGGCGGAACCGGGCGCTGGCCAGCGAAAGCTCGTCGACCAGCTGCGCGAACCGCGGGTCGCCGGGGTGCCGGCCGCTCTCCGCGCGCAGGTTCGCGACGAGCTCGCGGCACACCGCGTCGTACTCCGGGTGCAGCTCCTTCGCGCGTTCGTCGGTGAAGACGAGCTTCGGCATGCTGCGCTCTTCGAGGTGGGCGAAGTCGAACGCGACCGCGCCGCCGAGGGCGTTCCAGGCCAGCACGTCCAGGTACCGGCCGAAGACGAACGCCGGTGCCTGGATGGCGTCCAGCAGGTGCTGCAGCTCCGGCCGGACCCGCTGGGGCGCGGGCTTTTCCCGGCGCTTCGGGGCGGCGAGGTTGTGCAGGTAGGCCTCCTCGCCCGGGTCGAGCCGCAGGGCCCGCGCGAGGGCGTCGAGGACCGCGTCCGAGACGTTCTTCGCGCGGCCCTGCTCCAGCCGCGTGTAGTAGTCGACACTGATGCCGGCCAGCTGCGCCAGTTCCTCGCGGCGCAGGCCCTTGACCCGCCGGTGGGTGACCCCGGGCGGCAGGCCCAGGTCGGCGGGGTCGAGGGCGGCGCGACGGGCCTTCAGGAAGGCGCCCAGCCCGGCGGCGTCACCCATCACTTCCCGCCGCGGGCCATGCGCAGCACGTCGAGCGCCTCGTCCAGCTGCTCCTCGGTGAGCTTCCCGTCGCGGACGTACCCGCGCTCGATGACGACCTCGCGGATCGTCTTGAGCTCCTTCAACGCCTGCTTCGCGACCGCGGCCGCTTCTTCGTAGCCGATGTACTTGTTCAGCGGCGTCACGATCGACGGCGAACCCTCGGCGTAGGTGCGCGTGCGTTCGGTGTTCACCGTGATGCCCGCGAACACCTTGTCGGCCAGCAGCCGGGACACCGCCGCGAGCAGCCGCGCGGATTCGAGGACGTTCCGGGCGATCACCGGCAGGTTCACGTTGAGCTGGAAGTTGCCCGCCGCGCCGGCGAACGCGACGGCGGCGTCGTTGCCGATCACCTGGGCGACCACCTGCAGCGTCGCCTCCGGGATCACCGGGTTCACCTTGCCCGGCATGATCGACGAACCCGGCTGCAGGTCCGGCAGCGCCAGCTCGGCCAGGCCGGTGCGCGGGCCGGAACCCAGCCAGCGCAGGTCGTTGGCGATCTTGTTGAGCGACACGGCGATCGTGCGCAGGTGCCCGGACGTCTCGACGACGCTGTCCTGCGTCGCCTGCGCCTCGAAGTGGTCGCGGGCCTCGGTCAGCGGCAGCCCGGTGACCGTGGCGAGTTCCGCGGCGACCGACGAGCCGAAGCCGTCCGGCGCGTTCAGGCCCGAACCGACGGCCGTGCCGCCGATCGGCAGCTCGCCCAGCCGCGGCAGGCCGGACTTCAGCCGTTCGACGCCGAAGCGGATCTGCGACGCCCACGCGCCGGCCTCCTGGCCGAGCGTGATCGGGACGGCGTCCATCAGGTGTGTGCGGCCGGACTTCACCACGTCGGCCCACTCCGCGGCGCGGACCTCGATCGCGCCGGCCAGGTACTCCAGCGCCGGGATGACGTCCTTGAGGACGGCCTCGGTCGCGGCGACGTGGATCGTCGTCGGGAAGGTGTCGTTCGACGACTGCGAGGCGTTGACGTGGTCGTTCGGGTGCACGTCCCGCCCGAGGGCCCGTGACGCGAGGGTGGCGATGACCTCGTTGGCGTTCATGTTCGACGACGTCCCGGACCCGGTCTGGAAGACGTCGATCGGGAAGTGCGCGTCGTGCGCCCCGGCGGCGACCTCGTCGGCGGCGGCCGCGATGGCCTCGGCGACGTCGGCGTCGAGCACGCCCAGCTTGCGGTTCACCCGCGCGGCGGCCGCCTTGAGCAGGCCGAGCGCGCGGATCTGGGCGCGCTCCAGGCCCCGGCCGGAGATGGGGAAGTTCTCCACGGCCCGCTGGGTCTGCGCGCGGTAGAGCGCGTCGGCAGGCACGCGGACCTCGCCCATGGTGTCGTGTTCGATCCGGTATTCCTGATCAGCCATGACACCGATTCTGGCCCTGATCGCCGGTCGGCGCGTGGTGGCGTCGACCACCCTGTTGCCTGCGACGGTATCCTTTGTATACATTGGATGCGAAACGGGAGGTGGTCCGTGAACTCGGTCTACGACGAGGTCCGCGGCCTGATCGTGCTCGGGACCTACCCGGCGGGGCGGCCGGTGACCGAGCAGGAGCTGTGCGACCGGCTCGGCGTCAGCCGCACTCCGGTGCGGGAAGCGTTGCGGCGCCTGGAAAGCGACGGCCTGGTGGAGCCCGCCCGCCGCGGGGTGACCGTGGTCGAACTGGGGGAGAAGGCCCTGCGGGACGCCTACCTCGTGCGGGCCGCGCTGGAGGCGTTGACCGCGGAACTGGCGGCGGAGCGCTGTCGGGCGGGCGAACTCGCGCCCGCCGACCTGGCTCGCCTCGGGGACCTCGCCGACGAAGCGGATCGCGCGACCCGGAGCGGCGATCTCGCCGAAGGCGTCCGGCACAACCGGGCGTTCCACGGCCACATCGCGGTGCTCGCCGGCAACCCGCCGGCGGCCGAGGCGCTCGACCGGCTCTGGGATCGGATCACCGTCTCCACCCGGGCCTCGCTGGCCGCGCCGGCCCGGACCGCGCAGGTCGACGCGGAACACCGGCACCTGGTCGCCGCCATCACCGAGGGGCGGCCCGAAGACGCCGCCGCCTTGGCCCGCGCCCACGTCCTGTCGACGATGTCCGCACTGGGAGGAACCGGAGCATGAGGAGGGAACACCACTACGCGGTCACGGTGCGCTGGAGCGGCGACCCCGGCACCACGCACTACCGCGGCTACGTCCGCGACCACGACGTCGAGGCGGCGGGCAAGCCCACGCTGGCGGCCTCCGCCGACCCGGGATTCCTGGGCGCGGCCGACCGCTGGAACCCCGAAGACCTGCTCGTCGCGACGCTGTCGCAGTGCCACCTGCTGACGTACCTGTCGGTGTGCGCCCGCGCGGGCGTGGTGGTCACCGGCTACGTCGACCACGCGAGCGGTGTCATGCGCGAGGACGGCACCCACGGCGGCCGTTTCGCCGAAGTGGTCCTGCGCCCGGAGGTGACGGTGGCCGGCGCGAGCATGGCCGAAAAGGCGACCGCGCTGCACCACGACGCCCACGAGCAGTGCTTCATCGCGAACTCGGTGAACTTCCCGGTGCGGCACGTCCCGGTGGTGCGGTGCCGCTAGATCGTGTACGCGGCTGTACATGACACCTACTCGCTGGTAGGTTACGGCGATCCGCGTGATCAGCTTCATGATTCAAAGGGGAGTCATGACCGTTCGCACCGCCGCGTTCGCCGCCGCGCTCGCGCTGACCCTCGCCGCCGCCCCGGCCACTCCGGCCGCTGCCGCGTCGTCCGATTCCTTCTACTCCTACGACGGCAGCGCGCCGCTGTCGTCCTACGCGCCCGGGACCGTCCTCAAGACCCGGACCCTGGCCTACCACGTCGTCGGGCTCGCGACGCCGGTGCGGGCCGTCCAGCTGCTCTACCGGACCACCGACGCGCAGGGCCGCCCGGCCGCGAACGTCACCTCGGTCGTCCGCAGCATCACCGGCGACACCACGAAAGCCGTGTCGTACCAGTCGGCCTACGATTCGCTCGACCCCGCGGACGCGCCGTCGCGGGCGATCGCCGGCGACGTCACCCTCGGCGGCCTCCTGCCCAACGGCGAGTCGCTGCTGCTCCTGCCGTCGCTCCTGCTGGGCTACAACGTCGTCGTGCCCGACACCGAAGGGCAGACCGCGGACTTCGCCGCCGGGCCGGAGTACGGCACGAACACGCTCGACTCGATCCGGGCCGTGACGAGCTCGGCCGCGACGGGGATGACCAAGAGCACGAAGTTCGGCCTCCTCGGCTACTCGGGCGGGGCGATCGCGACCGGCTGGGCGGCCGCGCTGGCGCCGAGTTATGCCCCGGACGTCAACGAAAACCTCGTCGGTTTCACCGAAGGCGGCGTGCTCGTCGACCCCGCGCACAACCTGAAGTACGTCGGCGGCAGCCCGGTCTGGTCCGGCGTCATCCCGATGGCGCTGATCGGCGTCGCGCGCAGCTACGACATCGACCTGCGGCCATACGCGAGCGAGTACGGGCTGAAGGTGCTCGACGAGCTGGAGCACGCGTCGATCATCACCGCCCTGGGCCGGTACCCGGGCCTGACGTGGCAGAAGATCGCGAAGCCCGCGTACGCGAACCCGAACTCGGTGCCGCCGTTCGTCGCCGCGGTGAACAAGGTCAACATCGGGTCCGCGCCGACCCCGTCGGTGCCCGGGTTCATCGCGCAGGGCAACGCCGGGTTCCTGGAAGGGACCACGAGCAACCTCCCGGGCATCGGCACCGGCGACGGCGTGATGGTGGCCGGCGACGTCCGGGCGCTGGCCCGCCAGTACTGCGCCACCGGCAACCGCTCGATCGAGTACGCGCAGTACGACGCGCTCAGCCACGTCGGCGGCGCGGCGGCGTGGGCGCCCGCGGCGATCGCCTGGCTGACCGACCGGTTCGCCGGGAAGGCGGCGCCGTCGAGCTGCGGGCGCATCCCCGCGGGCAACGCGCTCGACCCGGAACAGCCGGCCTGACGGCGGCCGTACCCGGCGGGGCCGCCCGCCGGGTACGGTGCCGCGATGCAGACCCGTCTCCCCAAAGGGCCGCACAGCCTCAGCCGGGAAGAGGTGGCGCAGGTCCAGCGCGCCCGGCTGGTCGAGGCGGTCCTGGTCAACGTCGGCGAACGCGGCTACGCGGCCACCACGGTCGGCCACATCACGGCGTCGGCGGGGGTCTCCCGCACGTCGTTCTACGAGCAGTTCACCGGCAAGCAGGCCGCGTTCCTGGCCGCCTACCGGGCGGTGACCGCGGAATTCCTCGACCAGGGCGTCGCGGCGGCCGTCGAGGCCCCGAGCCCGCTCGACGCCGTCACCGCGTGCGGCGACGTCGTCGTCGACTACGTGCGCCGCCGTCCGGTGGTGGCCCGCGCGGTCCTGCTGGAGATCTACGCCCTCGGCGACGCGGGCCTCGAAGCACGCGAGGAGATGCTGCGCGCGAGCGAAGCGGTATTCGACCGGACGGCGGTGTGGCTGCGCACGACCGAGCCGGGCCGGCCGCTCCCGCCGCCGTTCACGGCGCGGACCGTCGTCGCCGCGACGATCGAACTGCTCACCCAGGCCATCTGGCTCGCCACCGACGACGCCTACGACCGCGCCCGCGAAGCCATCCGGCACACCTGGCTGCTCGGCCTCCACGGACACCGGAACATCCCCGCGCAATCCGGCTAGGATCGGCTGTGTTCTCGATCACCGCCATCCACCACTGGCTGGAGCGAGCATGACTGAAGTCCCTGGGGACTCCTACGACATCGTGATCATCGGCGCGGGCCCGACGGGCCTGTTCGCTGCCTACTACGCCGGGTTCCGCGGCCTCTCGATGGCGGTGGTCGACTCGCTGCCCGAGCCCGGTGGCCAGGTGACCGCGATGTACCCCGAGAAGATGATCTACGACGTCGGCGGGTTCGCCGAGGTCCGCGGCCGAGATCTGGTCGAGGGCCTGGTGCGGCAGGCCGCGCCGTTCAAGCCGAAGTACCTGCTGGGCCGCAAGGCCGAAAAGCTGGAGCCGGCCGCCGACGGCGTCGAGCTGACCCTCGACGGCGGCGAGACGCTGCGGGCCCGCGCGGTGCTGATCACCGCGGGCATCGGCGAGTTCACCCCGCGCCCGCTGCCGGCCGGCGACGGCTGGCTGGGCCGCGGCATGGTCCACTTCGTCCCCTCGCTGCAGGCGCACGCGGGGCAGCACGTCGTGGTCGTCGGCGGCGGTGACTCGGCGTTCGACTGGATCCTCGCGCTGCACCCGGTCGCGGCGAGCGTGACGCTGGTGCACCGGCGCGCGAAGTTCCGCGCCGCCGAGTCGATCGTCCGCCAGGCGCGCGAGCTCGGCACCCGGATCATCACCGACGCCGAGGTCACGCGGTTCGTCGAAGCGCCGGACGGCTCGCTCGAAGCCGTCGACGTCTCGATCAAGGGCAGCGGCGAAGAGCGGCTTGCGGCCAACGCCGTCGTCGCGGCGCTCGGGTTCACCGCCGACCTGGGCCCGATCGAGAGCTGGGGCCTGGAGATCCACCACCGCGCGATCGCCGTGGACTCGACGATGGCGACCGCGCGCGAACGCGTCTACGCCGCCGGCGACGTCGCCGCGTACCCGGGGAAGGTGAAGCTGATCGCGACCGGCTTCGGCGAGGCCGCGACGGCCGTCAACAACATCGCCGTCGCGCTCGATCCGGACGCCCACCTGTTCCCGGGCCACTCGAGCAACGCCGAGTAGGTCAGGCCTTCGTCTTCTCCGCGATCCAGGGTGCGTAGGCGACGACGGAGGTGTAGATCGACGGCGCCGTCGCGCATTCCGGTTCGTTGTTGCCCGGCCGGCTGGTGACGCCGACGAGCTGCCAGTGGTCGCCGTCGCGCACGATCTCCGGGCCGCCGGAATCGCCGAAGCACGCCCCGGACTTGCCGCCGGGGTTGTCGGTGCACAGCTCGGCCGTGCCGTCGAACACCGACGTGCACTTGGTGCCTTCGACGATCCGCGTGTCGAGCTGCTGCAACGTCGTGGGGAGCTCGCCGCAGTTCAGCTTCGGGCAGGTCTGGCCCCAGCCGAGGATCCGGGTCGCGGTCCCCGGCGACGCGGCCGCCGCCAGCCCGATCGGCGCCGCCGCGGCGGGCGCGGCCAGCCGCAGCAACGCGATGTCGCCCGCCGGGCTCTGGGTGTTGAACGCCGGGTGCACCACGATCCCGGCGACCTGAGCGGTTTCGCCGCCCTGGTGCACGTCGTTCGTGCCGGCGCGCACCGAGATCGTGGCCGGGGTCTTGTCGAACGCGCAGTGCGCGGCGGTGACCACCCAGGTGGGCGCGATCAGCGCGCCGGCGCAGAACAGCTTGCCGGACGCGGAGTGCAGCGACACCGTGAACGGGTACGGCTGGTCGGCGCCGGCGCCCCCGACGATCGCGGGGGCGGCCGCGGCGGTGCCCGGGACCAGGACCGGCAGCAGGGCCAGCAGAACCAGCAGTCGCCTGGGCACGGATCTCCTTACGGCAGCGGGGGCACGACGTCGTCGGCGGGCGCGTCCAGGTGGCCGTCGAAGTTGATCGAGGAGTACGCCCGCAGCTTGTTCAGCCGGTGGTAGCCGTCGATCATTCTGACGGTCCCGGACTTGGACCGCATCACGATGGACTGCGTGGTCGCGCCGCCCTCGCGGTAGTGGACGCCGCGCAGCAGGTCGCCGTCGGTGACGCCGGTGGCGCAGAAGAAGACGTTGTCGCCGCGCACGAGGTCGTCGTTCAGCAGGATCCGGTCGAGGTCGTGCCCCGCGCCGAGGGCCTTCTCGCGCTCGGCGTCGTCCTTCGGCCACAGCCGGCCCTGCAGCTCGCCGCCGAGGCACTTCATCGCGCAGGCCGCGATGATGCCCTCGGGGGTGCCGCCGATGCCGATCAGCATGTCGACGCCGGTGGTCGGGCGGGCCGCGGCGATCGCGCCCGCGACGTCGCCGTCGGAGATGAACCGGATCCGCGCGCCCGCCTCGCGGACCTCCTTGATGATCTGCTCGTGGCGCGGGCGGTCGAGGATGCACACGGTGACGTCGCTGACGCTGCTGTGCTTGGCCTTGGCGACCCGGCGGATGTTCTCCGCGATCGGCGCGCCGAGCTCGACCTTGCCGGCCGCGTCCGGCCCGACGGCCAGCTTTTCCATGTAGAACACCGCGGACGGGTCGAACATCGCGCCGCGCTCGGCCACCGCGAGCACGGCGAGGGCGTTGGGCATGCCCTTGGCCATCAGCGTGGTGCCGTCGACCGGGTCGACCGCGACGTCGCAGTCCGGGCCGTCGCCGTTGCCGACCTCTTCGCCGTTGAACAGCATGGGCGCTTCGTCCTTCTCACCCTCGCCGATCACCACGACCCCGCGCATGGACACGGTCGAGACGAGCTGGCGCATCGCGTCGACGGCCGCGCCGTCCCCGCCGATCTTGTCCCCGCGGCCGACCCACCGGCCGGCAGCCATCGCGGCCGCTTCGGTGACCCGGACCAGCTCCATCGCGAGGTTGCGGTCGGGCGCTTCACGACGACTGTCTGCGGCGGGCATCTGTGCCTCCCGGATCGTGGAACTGGCGGGTAGCCAGTCTGTCAGATCCCTGTCCGGTTTCCCGATGCCGAGAGCATGGCAAACGTCACTGACCGTCGGCGGTTTCGTCCTCCACAGAGGCCAGAGCAGCCTCGATGCGCTCGCGGGCGCCTTCGAGATGGCGCTCACAGACCTTCGCGAGCTTCTCGCCCTTCTCCCACAACGCGAGCGACTGCTCGAGCGACAGTCCGCCCGCTTCGAGCTCGCGGACGACCTCGACGAGCCTGTCGCGCGCCTGCTCGTAGCCGAGTTCCTCGCTGGCTGTTTCACTCACGCTCGGTGTTCTCCGACCTTCCGGGCTGATGGGTTGGCGCTGTTCGCGCACACTACCGCGCTGGCCATCGCGTGGTCGTAACCCACGAAGGCGAGAGCGAACTCCTGCCCGTCACCGTCCGCGATCGCCTCTTCGAGGTTCTCCTGCGCCCCGGCCACCCGCTTGCGGTGCCCCGCGCCCTCGGCGAACCACCAGCGCGAGCCGACCTGCATCGACGTCACCTCGGACAGCCGGCGCAGCTGCGGGCCCAGGTCGCGGCGGGCCGCGGTGCCGCACCCGGCGAGCAGGGCCGTCCAGCACTCGGCGGCGGCCCGGTCGGTGCGGACCGCCTGGTCCAGCAGCGGACGCGCGCCCAGCCGGCGGGCGGCGTCCACGGTGAGCGGGAGGAACGTCACCTTCACTCCTGCTCTCCTTCCGCCACCGCCTTGATCGCGCCGTCACCCACGCGCACGCGCAACTGGGCACCGGCCTCGACTTCGGAGACGGAGCGGAGTACCTGGAGGTTGCCTTCGGCGTCGACGAACTGCACGACCGCGTACCCGCGGGCCAGCGTCGCCGCCGGGCCGAGCGCGGTGAGCCGGGCCCGCGCGTTCGCGATTTCGGCCTGGTCCTTGGCCAGCAGGCTCAGCATGGCGCGGCGGGCGCGTTCGCGGTGGACGTCGACGTCGTCCTGCCGCCGCTGGACCGGACCCAGCGGGTCGGCCAGCGCCGGGCGGCTGCGGATCTGGTTGAGCAGCCGCGCCTGGGTGTCGACCCAGCCGTGCAGGGCGCGGCGCCCGCGGTCGCGCATCTGCCGGACGCGGTCGGTCTCCTCGCGGACGTCCGGCACGATCCGCTTGCCGGCGTCGGTCGGCGTCGAGCAGCGCAGGTCGGCGACGTGGTCGAGCAGCGGGGTGTCGGGTTCGTGCCCGATCGCGCTGACCACGGGCGTGCCGGCGGCCGACACCGCGCGGCAGAGCGCTTCGTCGGAGAACGGCAGCAGGTCCTCGACGCTGCCGCCGCCGCGGGCGATGACGATGACGTCGATCTCGGGGTCGGCGTCGAAGATCCGCAGCGCCCGCATGACCTGCGGGACGGCCTGCGAGCCCTGGACGGCCGTGTTGAGCACCTTGATCCGCACGTGCGGCCACCGGCGCTGGGCGTTGGCCAGCACGTCCCGCTCCGCCGCCGACGCGCGGCCGGTGATCAGCCCGACGCCCTTCGGCAGGAACGGGATCGGCCGCTTGCGCTGCGGCGAGAACAGGCCTTCGGCGGCCAGCAGCTTGCGCAGCCGTTCGATCCGGGCCAGCAGCTCACCGATGCCGACGGCGCGGATCTGGTCGGCGCGCAGGCTGATCGTGCCGCGGCCGAAGAAGTACGACGGCTTTGCGTGCACGACGACGCTCGCGCCCTCCCGCAGCGGCGGCTCCATCTCGCGGATCAGCCAGTTCGGGCAGGTGACGGACATCGAGACGTCCGCCGAGGGGTCGCGCAGCGTCAGGAACGCCGTCTGCGTGTTCGGGCGCGAGCTGACCTGGGTGACCTGGCCTTCGACCCAGACCGCGCCGAGCCGGTGGATCCAGTCGCCGATCTTGCGCGCGACGGTCCGGACCGGCCACGGCGCCTCCGCGGTGCTGGCGGGAGCCTGTGCGGACTCGGTGCTCACCGGCCGTCCGCGCCGTCTTCCCCGGCCTCTTCCGTCTTGCGGGCGTTGGCGATCCGGCGGGACAGCATGCCGGTGAACGACGCGCGGTCGGCGTGGGCGCGTTCGTACTCGAGGATCGTCTCGAGCTGCTCGATCGACAGCTGGCGCAGCCGGGCCCGCAGCTGCGGGAGGGTGAGCTGGTCGTAGCCGGTCAGCCCGGCCGGACCTTCGTACCCTCCGGCGCTGGTCCTCGGCGTCTCGTTCTTGGTCTTCTTGTCGACCTTGGGCGTGCCGGGCTTGGGCGTCTTCGGCGGCTCGTCCTCGCTGTCGTTCTCGCCGTCGGCGTGGTCCTCGGCGAGGGCGCGTTCCTCGTCGGCCCACGGATCGCCGAGCTCGGCCTCGAGCTCGGAGGCCGACGGCACGCGGCCGTTGATCTCCGTGCGCGGCTCGGGCACGTCGGCGAACTTCGGCCGGGCCGGCGGGACGTCCGGTTCGGCGTCCTCGTCGAACGTCGCCCAGCTGGGGGTGTTTTCGATCGGGCGCAGGCTCGACAGGGCACTGTCGCCCTTGATCGCCAGCTCGGTGACGTGCTGCTGCACCCGCATGGAGGCCTGCAGCACCTGGCTGACCACGGTCACCGGGAGCCCGGCCAGCTGCCGGGGAAGTTCGCGAACCCGCTCGGCGGTGGAGACGGCGAGGCCCGCGGCGACCCGGAGGGGGAGCGGGAATGGCTTCATGGGTCCAGCCTGCCGCATGACCGCCGCTCCTGCCCAACCGGACGCGCGCAGCGCGTGACGCCCGGCACAACTCGTCAGGGGGACGAAGCTCACCCGAAAGGGACTTCGAGGTCGTCTCGTGGCTGCCCGTACCCTGGGGGCATGAGTTCAGCGAGTCCCGGAATCGAGCCCGCGGGTACCCCGACGATCACCGGAACCGCTTCCGGCAAGCGGGTCCTGCTCGCCAAACCCCGTGGTTACTGCGCGGGCGTCGACCGCGCGGTGATCGCCGTGGAGAAAGCCCTCGAGGTCTACGGCGCGCCGGTGTACGTCCGCAAGGAGATCGTGCACAACAAGCACGTCGTCGAGACGCTGCGCGAACGCGGCGCGATCTTCGTCGACGAGACGTCCGAGGTGCCCGAGGGGGCGCTGGTGGTGTTCTCCGCCCACGGCGTCTCGCCGATGGTGCACCAGGAGGCCGCGGACCGGAACCTGCGCACGATCGACGCGACCTGCCCCCTGGTGACGAAGGTGCACAAAGAGGTCAACCGGTTCGCGAAGGACGACTACGACATCCTGCTGATCGGCCACGAGGGCCACGAAGAGGTCGAGGGCACCGCCGGCGAGGCGCCGGACAAGGTCCAGCTGGTCGACAAGGCCGAGGACGTCGACAAGGTCCAGGTGCGCGACCCGTCGAAGGTGATCTGGCTGTCCCAGACGACGCTGTCGGTCGACGAGACGATGGAGCGCGTCGACCAGCTCCGCGAGCGCTTCCCGGGTCTGGCGGACCCGCCGAGCGACGACATCTGCTACGCGACGACGAACCGCCAGGTCGCGGTCAAGGCCATGGCCGCGGAGTGCGACCTGGTGCTGGTGGTCGGGTCGACGAACTCGTCCAACTCGAAGCGCCTGGTCGAGGTGGCCCTGAAGGCGGGGGCGCGGGCGTCGTACCTGGTCGACTTCGCGCACGAGGTCGACGAGGCATGGCTCGACGGCGTGACGACGGTGGGTGTGACTTCCGGCGCATCGGTCCCGGACGAGCTGGTGATGGACCTCCTGGCCTGGCTCGCCGAGCGCGGCTACGGCGACGTCGACGAGGTCACGACGGCCAACGAGAAGATCACCTTCGCGCCGCCGAAGGAACTGCGGAAGGTCTGAGGCCACTTCGGCGGCGGGTCGCTTCCGCGGCTCGCCGCCGTGCCGTCCCTCCGATCACGCGTGATGACTCTGATCACGCTCTCGGGTCAGCGTTCTTCTTCGTCCCAGGGACGGTTCCGCCGCGGCGGAGTGCTCCGCCCACCGGACGGCCGACGGGGCGGCGGGGCGTCACGGCCGTCCTCTGGCGGGCGCGGACGCCGTCGCGGAGCGTCCCCACGCGCCTCGCGCCGACGCGGGTCGCCTTCGTCCGGACGCGGCGTGCGCCGGCCGGCGGGCGGGGGCTTGCGGGTGCCGCGGTCGCGTTCGGCGGGGGCACCTTGGCGGGGAGCACGGCGTTCGCCGTCCGCCGGGGGCCGCGGACGGCGCGGCGGCGGTTCGCCTTCCCGGCCACGGCGGGCGCCTTGCGGGAGCGGCGTCTGCCCGGTCCGGTTCGACCCGGCCGGCCGCGGTCGCTCGCTCGCGCGCTCGTCGGTCTTCTTGCCCTTCTTCGGGGCGTCCGGGTCGCGCTCGCGGAAGATGCGGACGAAGCCGATCAGCAGCGTGATGCCGGTGGTGATGGCCATGGTGGGGAAGCCGTTGATCAGCGGGGTGCCGATGTTCAGCGCCTTCGACAGCATGTCGTCGCCCTGCGAGCCGGACGTCAGCAGGATCACGCCGGGCACGGTCACGGCCAGCACCAGCGGCGGCATCACCATGGGCCCGAACAGGCCGCGGCGCTTCACCGCGCAGACCGCGATCACGGCCCCGGCGATGTAGCAGACGGTGAAGACCACCGGGATGCTGCCCTGGCTGGGCTTGCCCAGGAGGGCGCCAACGATCGCCAGGCCGAGGCCGACCAGGACCGCCGCCCACCAGGGCAGTCCGCGCCTCGAACCGACGACAGGACGCTCGTCCCACGCAACGGGGACGTCGTCGGCATCTGGATCGCTCTGGCGATCGCGAATCGCGGTCACAGGGCAACACCGTATCTCGTGGTTGTGAAGATCTTGCCAGCACCGCCGCCGACGTGGGCCGACAGCCACCGGCGGAGCCCCCTCCGGCGGCGTGGGACAGCGCTGGCGAGCGAGCCGGCGGCCCGCTGGAGCAAGGGTGCCTCGGGCGGGACGCCGACGACAACTCACGGGTGGAGGAGTGGCCAGGCCGCCTGACCGGTGGAGAGGCAGGCGGTGGCGGCCGGATCCGTGAATACGCTGGTCAGGCGGCCGCGGCCACGCTCGGCCTGGCAGCAAGCCGGGGTTGCGCCCGGCTCGATGGCCCGCCGGGCTGCCGCCTCGTGTGCACCTGGCCGGGCTTGCTCGCCGAGCCGGCGGCCGCGCTCGGCTCGGCGGCGGGGTGGGCTTGCGCCCGGCCCGGCTTGCTCGCCGACCCGCAGGCTCGGCCTTGCCGGACCCCCGGCCGCGCCCGCCCGACCCGCTGGCCGGCTCACAAGCCAGACCAGCCGCCGGAAACTTCGGCCGCACTCACCCCGCGCTCGGGTTTGCCCGCACCCGCAGGCCGGGCCTCGCCAGACTCCCGGACGCGCTCGCCCGGGCACCTCCTCAACTAGCCGCCAGTTCGTCCCCCTTCCGCACCGTCGGCACGGCGGCCGGGCTTCCCGACGCCTCCGTCAACGGCGCCACCGTCGACCGGAACGTCTCCAGCGCCTCCAGCTCCCGCCGTCGCGCCGACAGGAACCGCTGCAGGTGCGTGCTCGACAGGTTCAACGCCTCCACCGCACCACCCGCCGCCCGGTGGGCGGCCGCCGCGCCGGCTCGGACCTGCTCCACGTCCGCCTCCAGCGTCCGGTCGCTCGCCGCGAACAGCGCCGCCGAGGCCAGCACTCCGAAGCCCGTCGGGCCGCACAAGAACACCCGGCGGTCGATCAGCCAGCGCAGCAGCTCCGGGTCCGTGTCCAGCGCCGCGACCACCGCCGCGTCCGAGGGGACGAACATGATCGTTCCGTAGATCGCGTCCGCCCAGCGCTGGTAGCCCTTGCCCGCCAGCTCGGCCGCGCGGGAGCGGATCTGGCGGACGTGCGCGCGCAACGCGTCCAGCCGCTCGTCCGGGTCGTCCGTCTCCACCGCTTCGGACCACGTCGCCATGCTCGCCTTCGCGTCCACCGGGACCGTCCGGTCGCCGCCCACGCGCAGGACCATGTCCGGCTTGGCCGAGCCGCCGCCGCCCAAGTCCGTCTGGAGCGTGAAGTGCAGGTCCTCGCGCAGGCCCAGCGCCCGGGCCGTCTCGACCAGGACCTGCTCGCCCAGCTCGCCCCGGCCGCTGATCGAGGCGAACGCCACCTCGTAACGCCGCAGCGCCAGCTGCTGCTGGTCCGCCTTGGCCCGCTCGGCCGCCACCAGCCGGGCCGCCGCGTCCGCCCGGCGCATCCCGTCCTGGTACAGCCGCCACAACAGCGCGACGGCGAACAGCAGCAGGACCGCCAGCACGATCGCCGCCGTCGTCAGCACTGTCGCCACTTCGCCTCCTCCATCCCAACCCGAGCTCCGGGGCTCGCAGACATCATGGCGGACCCCACCGACAAAAACCGCACCCGATCCGTCGCTCTGGGTAGCTGACCTGCGAACACATCGATTCCGCGAAGGGCGTGTCCGATCTTGCCCGCTCGTGTTAGTACACACGTTCGAGTGAGAAGGCGGCGTGCCTGCGCGATTTCGTCGGAGCGGGGTCGTACCGTTGCCCCTCGTGAGATTCCTGCACACCTCCGACTGGCACGTCGGCCGCACGTTCCACGGCGCCGACCTGCTCGCGGAACAGGAAGCGGTGCTCGGGCACCTCGCCGACCTCGTGGCCGGCGAGGCGATCGACGCTGTCCTGGTGGCAGGCGACATCTACGACCGCGCGGTCCCCTCCGCCGAGGCTGTGCGGGTGGCCACCAGGGCCGTCGCCCGGATCCGCGCAGCCGGCGCGCAACTGGTTGTCACGCCTGGGAACCACGACTCGGCACCCCGCCTCGGCGCCTTCGCGGAATTCGCCGCGGCCGGCGGCCTCCACCTGCGCACCACCGTCGCCGGGCTGGCCGAACCGGTCCTGCTCGAAGACGCTCGTGGGGCCGTCGCCGTCTACGGCATTCCTTACCTCGAACCGGAACCGGCGCGCCACGCACTCGGCGCGCCGGACGCGCGCGGCCACACCGGCGTGCTCACCGAGGCCATGCGCCGGATCCGCGCGGACGTCGGAACCCGGCCCGGCGTCCGCTCGGTCGTGCTCGCGCACGCGTTCGTCACCGGCGGCGAACCCACCGACAGCGAACGCACCATCGCGGTCGGCGGCGTCGAGCAGGTGCCCGGCTCGGTCTTCGACGGCGTCGACTACGTGGCGCTGGGCCACCTCCACGGCCCGCAGACGCTCGCCGAGCACCTGCGGTACTCCGGCAGCCCGCTGGCGTACTCGTTTTCCGAGGCGCGCCAACGCAAATCGGTCTGGCTGGTCGACCTGAGCGCGCACGGCCTGCACGAGGTGCGGCGGCACGAACTGCCCGTGCCGCGGCAACTCGCCACCCTCGAAGGCGAAATCGAGAACCTCTTGACGGCCCCGGAGCACGACGCCTACCGAGACCACTTCCTGTCGGTCACCGTCACCGATCGCGTGCGCCCGGTCGACGCGATGCGGCGCCTGCGCGAGCGGTTCCCGTACGCGGTGCACCTGGAGTGGGAGCCCGCGGGCGGGCACGCCGGCGCCCCGCTGCGCTACTCCGACGCCGTCCGCGGCCGGTCCGACATCGAGGTCTCGCGCAGCTTTCTCGACGACTGCCGCGGCGCCCCGCCGACCGAGAGCGAAGAGCAGCTCCTGTTCCAGGCCCTGGAAGCGGCCGACCGGGGGGCCCTCGCGAAATGAGGCTGCACAGGCTGGAGGTCGAAGCCTTCGGGCCGTACTGCGCACGCGAAGTGGTCGACTTCGACGTGCTCGGCGCCGACGGTCTCTTCCTCCTGCACGGCGAAACCGGCGCGGGCAAGACGACGCTGCTCGACGCGATCGCGTTCGCGTTGTTCGGCGTGGTTCCCGGCGCCCGCAACGAGGCCAAGCGTTTGCGCTGCGACCTCGCGGAGCCCGACCAGGTCACCGAGGTCGCGCTCGAGCTTACCGTGCAGGGGCACCGGCTGAAGATCGTGCGCAATCCCGAGTACCAGCGGCCGAAGCGGCGCGGTGAGGGCACGACCACCCAGCAGGCGCGGGTGTCGCTGAGCTGGGTCGGCACGGCGCCCGCCGGGCTGGCGCCGGAGGGCCTGATCCGGATCGAAGAGGTCGCGCGCACGGTCGAGCGGCTGCTCGGGATGACCGCGGCCCAGTTCTTCCAGGTGGTGCTGCTGCCCCAGGGCGAGTTCGCCCGCTTCCTGCGTTCGGACACCGCCGAGCGCGAGAAACTCCTGGAGCGGCTGTTCGGCACCGAACGCTTCGCCGACGTCGAACGCTGGTTCGCCGACCTGCGCGCCGAGCGCGGCCGTGAGCTGGACGCGCGGCAGCGGGACGTCCGGGAGCTGCTGGCCCGCTACGCGCAGGAGGCCCAGCAGGAGCCACCCGAGACGGACGTGGCCGCGTGGGTCGACACCGTGCTCGACGCGTCGGAGGCCCGCGTCGGGCAGGTGACGGCCGAGGAGGAGCGGGCACGCTCGGCCGCCCAGCGCGCGGACGTCTACCTCCAGGAAGAACGCGCGGGCGCGGAGAAGATCCGGCGGGTCCGCAACGCGCACCTGCGGCTGCTCGAAATCACCGAGCAGGCGCCACAGCGGGCCGAGTGGGCGCAGGAAGTCGCGGCCGCGCGGCGGGCGGCGGGTGTCGCCGTCGAGGCTGACTTGCTGGACAGGCGGGCCGCCGAGCTGGCCGAAGCCGAACAGGAGGAGAAGGCCCGCGGCGCCCGGCTGCGGGAGTTCGGCACCAGGGCGGCCGGTGATCTGAAAGCCCGGGCGGCCACGGCCCACGAAGAGGCGGGCGCGGTCGCCGAGCTGGTCGCCGAGGCCGAACAGCAGGCGCTCGACGTCATGCGTCGGGACGACCGGAAGCTCGCCGCCGTCACGGCGCAGCAGCAGGTCGAGGAGCTGACCGGTGAGCTGGCCGCGATCCCGGGCCAGCTGGCGAAATTGCGCGCGGACGCCCTGACCGCGGCTGAAGCCGAGGCGAAGCTCGATGGCGCCAAGGCAAAGGTGGATGAGCTGCGCGCCTTCGCGCGGGACGCGGCCGAACTGCCCGAGGCCGAGGCGAAAGTCCAGCGAGGCGAAGCGAAACTGCGCGAGGTCGTCGACAAGCATCAGGCGGCCCGGCAGCGCCGGCTCGACCTGCGGGAGCGGCGGCTGGACGGGATGGCGGCCGAGCTGGCCGCCGCGTTGGCCGACGGCGCGCCGTGCCCGGTGTGCGGATCGGCCGACCATCCGGCGAAGGCGAGCCGGGACGTCGAGCTGGTCGACCCGGCCGAGGAACGCGCGGCCGAGGAAGCCGAGCAGGCCGCGGACGTGCTGCGGCAGCGGGTCGTCGTCGCGCTGGAAGAGGCGAAGGCTCGGTTGGCCGGGCTGATCGAGCGGCTGGCCGGGCGCACCGCCGAGTCGATCACCGCCGAGCTGGCGGACGCCCGCGCCACCGTCGCCGCCCTGACCGAGCAGGCCGCCGCCAAGGCGAAACTGGGCCAGCAGGTGGTGCTGCTGGAGCGCGACCTGGAAGCCCGGAGCGAACGGCTGAGGCGGGCCGAACAGGCGGCGACCGAAGCCACCACCGACGTCCGGGCCCTGGAGGAGCGGCTGGCCGAGCGGGAACGCCGCCTGGTCGCCGGGCGGGGTGAGTTCGCGGACGTCGGCGCGCGGCGGCAGCACCTCCTCGGCCTGGCCGAGGCCCTGGAGGCGGTCGCGGAGGCGCGGACGGCGGTGGCCGGCGCCCGGGAACGCGTTGCCCAGCAGAAAACGCTGGTCGAGGCGGCGGTGCAGGCGAAGGGGTTCACGTCGCTGAAGAAGGCGCGGGCCGCGATGCTGCCGGACGAGCAGATCGAGAAGCTGGAGCAGGGCATCGCCGAGGCCGAGGCGGCCGCCGCGGGCGCGCGGGCCCTGCTGGCCGAGCCGGACCTGTTCGGGATCTCGCCGGACGACGTGGCGGACGTCGGCCGCGCGGCCGACGCGGCCCAGCTGGCCCGGGCCCGCGCCGATTCCGCGTACGCGGCGCTGCGAGTGGCCACCGCGCAGCACGAGCAGCTGACCCGGCTGGCGGCGCTGCTGCGCAAGGCGCTGGCCGGGCTCGCGCCGGCCGAAGCGCAGTACGCCGAGCTGCGGGCGCTCGCGGAGGTCGTCAACGGGCGTGGGCAGAACAGCCGCAAGATGTCGTTGCGGTCGTACGTCCTGGCGGCGCGCCTCGAGGAAGTCGCGGTCGCGGCCACGCACCGGCTGCGCACGATGAGCCAGGGCCGGTACTCGTTCGTGCACTCGGACGCGGCCGGCGCGCGCGGCACCCGCGGCGGGCTGGGCATCGACGTGCTCGACGACTACTCGGGCACCATCCGGCCGGCGAAGACCTTGTCCGGCGGGGAGTCGTTCCTCGCGTCGCTGGCCCTCGCGCTGGGGCTGGCCGACGTCGTCGCGGGGGAGACCGGCGGCGCGCTCCTGGACACGCTGTTCGTCGACGAGGGCTTCGGCACGCTGGACGCCGAAACCCTCGACGTCGTGATGAACATCCTCGACGAACTGCGGGCCGGCGGGCGGGTGGTCGGGCTCGTGTCGCACGTCGAGGAACTGCGGCAGCGCATCCCGACCCGGCTGCGCGTCCGCAAGTCCCGCACGGGCTCCACATTGGAGGTGCGCGCGGGCTGAGCACTGAGCCAAGATGAAGCCATGACCGACCAGCCGCCGAACGGCCTGCCCCGCTACCGCATGCTCACCGGCCCGGACGACGCCAAGTTCTGCCACCGGGTCAGCGAGGCGCTGGAGCTGGGCTACCGCCTGTACGGCTCGCCGACCGCGACCTACGACGGCGAGCAGGTCATCGTCGGGCAAGCCGTGCTGTGGCAGGGCGAACAGGGCTAAGCGGCTGCGCGCCGGAGGTACATCCCGGCGTAGGAGCACCACGGCGTCCACGCCCGGGCCCGTTCGCCGAGCGTTTCCGGCGTGATGCCCAGGCCCGAGGCGCCGCGGCGGACGGCGGGGTCGTCGGCGAGCAGCACGTCCGGGGCGCCGAGGACCCGCATCACCACGTAGTCCGCGGTCGGCAGGTTGACGCACGTCAGCAACTCGGCGCGCAGCTCCGCCGCGTCCCGGCCGACGTGCACGTCCAGCCGGCCCTCCGCCAACGCGGCGATCGCGGCGTTGCCCGGCACGGCCGCGGCGACCTGGGCGGCCGTCGGGAACAGCCGCGTCACGCCCCACTCGCCCGGTACCTCGTCGCCGAGCGGCGGCACGACGTCGAGCACCGCGCGGAGCAGCAGTTCCTCACCGTCCACCGTGCCCGGCACCCGCATCCCCGGCACGGCCACGACCACCGGGGCCAGCGCCGGGTCCGCGCCGAGCACGCGGGTGACGGCCGCGGGGTCGGCGTCCAGGTCGAGCAGCCGGCGCACCCGGCTGACCGCGCTGCCGAGGTCGCGCAGGTCGGTGAGCATCAGCTCGCAGCGCACGTGGTCGGGCGAAGGCGTCAGCCGCACGACACCGGTGCCGTGGGAGAGCCGCAGCGTGCGCGCGTAGCCCTCCGACGTCACTTCCTCGACGCCCGGCACCGCGTTGTCCGCGAAGAAGCGAAGCAGCCCCGAAGCGTCGAAGGGCGGCCGGAACGGCAACCGCAGGCTGAGCCGGGTGCCGGTGACGTCGCTCTGTCGTCCGCGCCGGGACGCCGCGAAGGCGCGAAGCTGCGAAGGCGTCGTCGCGAACACTTCGCGGATCGTCTCGTTGAACTGCCGCACGCTGGAGAAGCCCGCCGCGAAGGCGACGTCCGTCAGCGGCAGCTCCGACATCTCGATCAGCAGCCTCGCCGAGTGCGCGCGGTGTGCCCGGGCCAGTGCGAGCGGGCCCGCGCCCAGCTCCGCGGTCAGCACCCGGCCGAGCTGGCGTTCCGAGTACCCGAGCCGCCGGGCGAGCCCGGGGACGCCTTCGCGCTCGACGGTCCCGTCGGAGATCAGCCGCATCGCCCGCGCGGCCAGGTCGGCGCGCACGTTCCAATCCGGCGAGCCGGGCACGGCGTCCGGCAGGCAGCGGCGGCAGGCGCGGAAGCCGTTGGCCTGCGCCGCCGCCGACGTCGGGAAGAAGCGGACGTTCTGCACCTTCGGCGTCGACGCCGGGCAGGACGGGCGGCAATAGATCCCGGTGGTGCGGACGGCCATGATGAACTGGCCGTCGAAGCGCGAGTCGCGGGCGGTGACCACGCGGTAGCAGCGTTCGGCGTCGCGCCAGAGTGAGAGCGTTTCGGTGACCATTGACCCGAGCATGCCAGCAGGTCAGCGCGGTCGCTGGCGGAAATCCGCCACGGCGTTGGGTGCGTGGGGCGCGACCGGGGCGGACACGTAGACTGCGGGGTCGTGAGCCTCACCCTCGGTATCGTCGGCCTGCCCAACGTCGGCAAGTCCACCCTGTTCAACGCGCTGACCCGCAACGACGTGCTCGCCGCGAACTACCCGTTCGCGACGATCGAGCCGAACGTCGGTGTCGTGCCGCTGCCGGACCCCCGGCTGGACAAGCTGGCCGAGCTGCACAAGTCGGAGAAGATCGTCCCGGCCGTGGTGTCCTTTGTGGACATCGCGGGCATCGTGAAGGGCGCCTCCGAGGGCGCCGGGCTGGGCAACAAGTTCCTGGCGAACATCCGTGAGGCCAACGCGATCTGCCAGGTCATCCGCGTCTTCGACGACCCCGACGTGGTGCACGTCGACGGCCGGATCGACCCGTCGAGCGACATCGAGACGATCAACACCGAGCTGATCCTCGCCGACCTGCAGACGCTCGACAAGGCGCTGCCGCGGCTGGAGAAGGAAGCGCGGACGAAGAAGGAGAACAAGCCCGCGCTGGACAACGCCCAGAAGGCGAAGGAGATCCTCGACGCCGGGCGCACGCTCTTCCAGGCGCAGAAGGAAGTCGACTTCGACGCGCTGCGCGAGCTGAGCCTGCTGACGACGAAGCCGTTCCTGTACGTCTTCAACGCCGACGAGTCGGTGCTCACCGATGAAGCCCGCCGCGACGAGCTGACCAAGCTGGTCGCGCCGGCGGACGCGGTGTTCCTCGACGCGAAGGTCGAGGCGGAGTTGCTGGAGCTGGACGACGAGGAGTCGGTGCGCGAGCTGCTCGAGTCGGTCGGCCAGCCGGAGCCGGGCCTGTACTCCCTGGCCCGCGCGGGTTTCCACACACTGGGCCTGCAGACGTACCTGACGGCGGGCCCGAAGGAGTCCCGCGCCTGGACGATCCCCCAGGGCGCCACGGCCCCCCAGGCGGCGGGCGTCATCCACACGGACTTCGAGCGCGGCTTCATCAAGGCGGAAATCGTCTCCTACGACGACCTGATGCAGGCGGGCTCGATGGCGGCCGCCCGCGCGGCGGGCAAGGTCCGCATGGAGGGCAAGGACTACATCATGGCCGACGGCGACGTGGTCGAGTTCCGCTTCAACGTGTGACCGTCTTCGTGCGGGAAGTGAGGGCTTCCCGCACGAAGACGGGTGGTACTGCGTCGGCCTCAGTCCGCCTCGTCCGGACTCTCGCTGACCTCCGCGGTCGCGAATCGGGCGGAGTCCTCCTGGGCCTCTCCGGCATCGACGTCACGGGGGACGGGTTTGCCCATCGCCTCTTCGACCAGCTTGCACAGTGACTCGCGGCGGTCGGTGAAGTAGCCGTCGAAGTCGTCGGCTCGAAGCTTCTGGGCCGGTACGCAGTGGGATCCGAGCAAGGCGTCGAGCGAGTCGGCCGAAATCTGCGCCTTCTGCTCGATCAACTGCAGGTACTTCGATGGCGCTGCGCCGCCGATCGCCCGGTTGGTGCGCGCCGAGAGTGCAGTCTTGTTGACGATGCTCTCGCGGCGTTCGTCGTCGATGCCGTGTTCGAAGCACCACTTCTTGGGGAAGATGTGGTGAATGTCGACCGAAAGGTTGACGTATTGGACTTTGTCCAGCGCTTTGTCTTCCATCCAGTCGCGAGCATGGTTGCCGAGCAGCAGCGCGTAGATCCCCTTGTACGCGGCCGCACCCCTCGTCCTGAGCGAGTGCAGCCTCGATTCGACGAACGTCGCATCCTGCACGGTGTTGGGGGTTGCCGCGCCGTCATGGCGGCGCGCCCAGGCTGGGACGAGTTCGAGATCGCGGACGAACCGGGTCTCGATGGCGCCGCCGTACAGCTCACCGAGGATGCCGCACCAGAACCAGCGGGTGATCCGTTCTCGTGGGCCGATGAGGTCCGCGTCGGATCCCATCACGACCTTGATCGCGGCGAGCGGTACCAGTTGCTTGGGATAGGGCAGGAAACGTGCATCGAAGATGTGCCGGTCGGCGAGGAAGTCGGCTGTCCAGATGAACGCCTCGCGCAGCGGTCCGACCCATTCGAGGTAGTCGTTCAGCGTGAGCTTGAGGACGTCCTCGCGTTTGGCCGAGACAGCCGGTGGCCGGGTACCCGCGCCGGCCGCCCGATTGCGCTTCAGCGTTGCGAGCAGGGTCACGGCCTGCAGGAAATCCGTGTTCTCCAGCCCGGAGAGCACCGGATACGAGGAGAACTTGGCTTCGGTTTCCTTCCAGTCGTCGTTCAGCCGGAAATCCGCGCCCGTGGCGTTGAAGTAGTCCTTGTCGCCTGCGAAGGTCGCGGTGAGGAGTTCGAACACGTTGAGGGACAGGCCGCCGGTGTTGACCTTCTCGAACACCGTGGCGACCGCTGCCTTGCTCGTCGAGTTGTCCAGTTCGATCGCGGGAATGTTGTACGTGGTGACGGGTTGGACCACCCGGGCGTGGAACTGCGCGGCCTGCTCTTTGTCCTCGAGAGCGAACAACCAGTTCACGGTCTCGGCGCCGGCGAACAGCAACCGGAGCGGGAAGCAACCGCCGGCACGTTCCTTCTCCGGTGTGGACAGGTCCCGGACGATGTCCTTGCCGAAGTTGGTGCGCTCGAAACCGTCCCCCGGGACGGAGATGACTGCTTCGTCGATGCGGTCTTCGCCCTCGAGGGCCAGGGCCATGTCGACGTAGTAACGCCGGCTGAGCAGCTTGCCACGGCCGTCCATCGTCGCCACGACACCGTCGCCGGTGAGGGCCTGGGTCAGCGAGGTGAGCCGTTGCTGCCCGTCCAAGAGGAGGAGGTCCGGAACGGCGTCCGGTGCCGGACTCGCCCCCTCCAGCGGCTTGGGCTTGAACCGCACCTGGTCATTGCCGGTTTTCAGCAGCATGACGACGCCGAGCGGGTGGCCGCGCAGGATGGTCACGAGCAACTGGCGGATGCGCTCGTCCTCCCACTTGTAGCCGCGCTGGAAGTCTCCCCGAGTTCAGGTCGTCGAACAGCCGCCGGCCGTGTAACAGATGATCCGGTGGCTGGATCCTCCCGCTCGTCGTCCACTGCAGGTATTCGAACAGGCCGGCCGCTCGATGTGAGCGTCGGCTACTGACTGTTGTTTTCATTGGACGCAGGATATACTGCGTCCAATGAAAGCTTCGCCGAGCTTGCTGCCCCTGCTGCGGTCGCGCATGCAGGGTGAGCTGCTCGCGCTGGTCCTCCTCCACCCGGAGCGCGAGTACAGCATCACCGAGCTCGCCAGGACCTTCGGGGTCTCGGCGACCACCGTGCTGCGTGAGGTCGAACGGCTCGTCGGCGGGGGCATCCTGGAAGACCGGCGGGTAGGCCGCAGCCGGCTCGTCAAAGCCCGTACGGACACTCCGCTCTACCGGCCGCTCAGCGATGTCATCTCGGTCACCTTCGGGCCGCTTCCACTGCTGGCCGAGGCGCTGTCCGGCCTCGCCGGCGTGCGCGAGGCCTACATCTACGGGTCCTGGGCCGCGCGCTACAGCGGGGAACCGGGGCCGCCGCCCGGTGACGTCGATGTCCTGGTCGTCGGGTCGCCCGACCCGGATGCGCTGTTCGATCTGGCCGAGGGCGTTTCGCGGCGGCTGGACCGGGAGGTCAACGTCCACCGCATCTCGCCGGAATCGTGGGCGGCGGAGAGCAGCGCCGATCCGTTCCTCACCAGCGTGCGCGAGCGTCCGCTGGTCCCGCTGCCGCTCTCTCAGGAGGCAGGATGACCCGCTGGAACCAGGGCCGCGCCACGATCGACGCCCTCCTCGCGCGCGGCTCCCTCGAACGCGTCCCGGCTTCGCGGGACGTCGCCGAGGCGGAGATCGCCCGGGCTCGCACCCACGTCGATTCGGCGCGGCAGCTGCTGACCTCGGACCCCGAAGGCGCCTACACACTGCTGTACGACGGCGCTCGCCGCGCCCTGGCGGCCGTCCTGCAGAACCAAGGCCTGCGCGCGACGAGCCGGGGTGGTCACGTCGCCGTCTACGAAGCGGTTCTCGCGCAGCTCGATCCGCCGCTGGGGCCGCTTCTGCGTCCCTTCAACCGGATGCGGGTGCGGCGCAACGAGGTCGCCTACCGCTCGTCCGAGGCGCCTTCGGTGACGGCCGAGGACGTGACGGCCGACGTGGCGAAGGTCGAGGACCTGATCGGGGTCGCCGAGAAGACGATCCCGAACATGGCCCGCTACTGATGGCGGCCCGCCCGCTGACCGCGAACGAGCGGACGACGCTGGACACGCTGCTCGCGGCGGACTTCCCGGGCGCGGTGGAACTACGGGCGCAGGCCGCCACCGCCCGGGTGACCGGGCGGTGCGGCTGCGGGTGCCCGAGCATCGACCTGGAGGTGGACCGGACGCTGCCGGTCGCGAAGGTCGTCGACGTCCCGGTCGCGGTCGAAGCCGACGCGCCCGGCGGCGGTCTCATCGTGTTCGTCGCCGACGGCCGGTTGTCCTGCCTCGAATACTGGGGCACGGAAGACGAGCCCCCGGCCGAGTTTCCGCCGCTCGGGCAGATCGAGCTCGGAGCGGACTAGCCGAGCAGGCCCAGCAGGGCGATCGCGATCAGCACCACCGCGGGGGCGAGGGCGTTGATCCAGGCGCGCTGGGCGGCGGTGAGAGCGGTGCTGTTCATGGCGTTCCCTACGGGCGAAAACCGATGCTTCCGCAGGATCAGCGCCTCGATCATGCTCCGCGTTAGCCGCTGTGATCGAACTCTCAGCTGTCCAGGTGGCGACGGTTGCGGACGGTGAACCAGAGCACCCCGCCGGCCGCCGCCACCATCGTGGCAAAAGCTGCCGTTCCGACCACGATTGCCTGCGTCATCTCTGTTCTCCCTCCCGAAGGTTCCGGTAACCGGGAGACGTCGGGGGCAGGCAAAAGTGCACTGAGCGTAACCAGGGTCACACCAGGACGGCGTCGATCTGGGCCGCGAGAGAAAAGTCCTTCGCCGTCAGGCCGCCCGCCGAATGCGTGGAGAGCCGGAACGTCAGGGTGCGCCAGCGGATGTCGATGTCCGGGTGGTGGTCGGCGGCCTCGGCCAGCTCCGCCACCCGGTTCACCACCTCGATCGCCCGGGGGAAGCTCGACAGCTCCACCTCGCGGGAGATCACCGCGCCGGACCGCGTCCAGCCCGCGCCCAATCGTGCGTCGGCCTCGGAGTCGCTCAAGATTTCCGTCATGTCTCCATCGTCCTGCGTCCTGGACTACGCTGCACGGTTGCCACGGGAGTCCGGCGGGTGCCGGGCTGAGAGGCGGGTATCCGCGACCGTTCGCACCTGACCGGATCATGCCGGCGACGGGAGGGCTTCCCTCCGCGTCCGGCGAAGTGCAGGAGGGTAGATGAAACGCAGGGCTGCGACGGCCGTTGCCGTCGTCGGCGTGGTCGCCGCGGGGTGCTCGCTGTCGGACGGTGACGGTGGCACGCAGCAGACGCCCACCGTCACCCTCGTGACGCACGCCTCCTTCCTGGCGCCGCAGGAGGTGCTCGACGCCTTCCAGAAGCAGTCGGGCATCAAGATCTCCGTGCTCATGCAGGGCGACGCCGGCTCGCTGACCAACAAGCTCGTGCTGACGAAGGCCAACCCGATCGGCGACGTCGCGTACGGCGTCGACTCCACCTTCGCCTCCCGGGCGCTGACCGAGGGCGTCTTCGAGCCCTACACCAGCCCCGAAGCCGACCGCGGGCCCCAGCGCTACGCCGTCGACCCCGAGCACCGGCTCTCCGCGGTCGACGTCGGCGACGTCTGCGTCAACGTCGACACGAACTACTTCACCGCCAAGGGGATCCCGGCGCCGTCGAGCTACGACGACCTGGCCGACCCGAAGTACAAGGACCTGCTGGTCGCCGAGGACCCGGCGACCGCGTCCCCCGGCCTGGCGTTCCTCCTCGGCACCATCGCCAAGTACGGCGACGCCGGGTGGAAGGACTACTGGGCGAAGCTGAAGGCCAACGGCGTCAAGGTGGTCAGCGGCTGGGAAGAGGCCTACACCAAGCAGTTCTCCGGCTCGTCCGGCAAGGGGCCGCGGCCGATCGTCGTCTCGTACGCGTCGTCGCCCGCCGCCGAGATCGGCGACGACGGGAAGCCGCGCACCAAGGCGCTGCTCGACACCTGCTACCGGCAGGTCGAGTACGCCGGCGTGCTGGCGGGCGGCAAGCAGGTCGAGAACGCCCGCAAGGTCGTCGACTTCCTGCTCTCGCAGCAGTTCCAGGCGACGGTCGCGGCCAACATGTACGTCTACCCGGCGCGCCAGGGCGTCGACCTGCCGCAGGGCTGGGCGCAGGCCGCGCCGCTGCCGCAGAAGCCGCAGACGCTGCCCGCGGACCAGGTGCAGGCCGGACGCGAGAAGTGGATCGGCGAATGGCGCACGCTCGTGCAGTGACATCCGAGGCTCCGCCTCGGGCCGGGGGCTCCGCCACCCGGAGCCCCCGAAAAGCACCAGTCCTAGCCCCACCCCGAACCGCCCGCGGCCTCGGCCTGGCCCTCCTCGCCCTGGCCCCGATCGGCTTCCTGGTGGTGTTCTTCGCCTGGCCGGTGCTGGCGATCATCGGCCGCGGGTTCGCCGCGGGCGGCCTCGACGTCGTCCTCGGCGACCCGCGGACCTGGCAGCTGGCGCTGTTCACCGTCGCCAGCGCCGCCGGGTCGACGGTCGTCGCGGTGCTGGCCGGCCTCCCGGTGGCGTTCCTGCTGGCCCGCGTGCGCCTGCCGGGCGTCGGCCTGGCGCGGACGCTCGTGCTGGTGCCGTTCGTGCTGCCGACCGTGGTCGTCGGCCTCGCGTTCCGGGCGCTCTGGCCGGACGGCGGTGTCCTGCCGATCGTGCTGGCCAACGCCTTCTTCAACGTCGCCGTCGTCGCGCGGACCGTCGCCGGGCTGTGGGCGCGGCTGGATTCGCGGACGGCCGACGCCGCCCGGGCGCTCGGCGCGTCGCCGTGGCGGGCGTTCCGGTCGGTGACGCTGCCCGCGCTCGCTCCGGCGGTCGCGTCCGCCGCGGCCGTCGTGTTCCTGTTCTGCGCCACCAGCTTCGGCGTCGTCCTGATTCTCGGCGGCGCCCGCTACCGGACCCTGGAAACCGAGATCTACCTGCGGACCGTCGACCTCCTCGACCTCTCCGGCGCGGCCGCGCTCTCGCTGATCCAGTTCGCGGCCGTGGTCGCCGCGCTGGTGCTCGGCGGGCTGGCGCGGCGGCGCAAGGAGGGCGCGCGGACCGGGTCCGGCGGGGCGCGCCGGCCGAGGGGCGGCGAATGGTGGGTCGTCGGCGCCGCGGGGCTCGTCCTCGTGTTGCTGGTGACGCCGATCGTCGCGCTCCTCGCCGAGTCGGTGTCCACAGAGGACGGCTGGAGCCTCGCCGGGTACCGGGCGCTGACGAGCACCGGCGAGAAGGGCGCGCTCCAGGTGTCCGGCTGGGACGCCGCGCTGAACTCGCTCAAGGTGGCCGTCGACGCGACGCTGCTCGCGATGGTCGTCGGCGTGCTCGCGTCCGTGGTGCTGGTGGCGCTGCGCCGGTCGCCCGCGAAAGCCGCGCGCGGGCTGGGCGAGACGATGGACGCCGTCCTGATGCTGCCGCTCGGGGTGTCCGCGGTGACCGTCGGGTTCGGCTACCTGGTGACGCTCGACGCGCTGCCCGGCGACCTCCGGACGTCGCCCTACCTGGTGCCGCTGGCCCAGGCGCTGGTGATCATCCCGCTGGTCGTGCGGATGGTGCTGCCGGTGCTGCGCTCGGTCGACGTCCGGCTGCGGCAGGCCGCGTCGACGCTCGGGGCGAGCCCGCTGCGGGTCTGGCGGGAGATCGACCTGCCGCTGACGCTGCGGCCGCTGGTCGCGGCGGCGGGCTTCGGCTTCGTCGTCGCGCTGGGCGAATTCGGCGCGACGAGCTTCCTCGCCCGGCCGACGGCGCCGACGTTGCCGGTCGCGGTCGCGACGCTGATGGCGCGCCCGGGGGAGCTGAACAACCAGATGGCCTACGCGGCGTGCGCGTTGCTGATGCTCGTGACCGTGCTGGCGGTCGCGCTGATCGACCGGCTCGGGCGCGGCGGGGTGGGAGAGTTCTGATGGCGTTGTCGGTACGGGACCTGACTGTCCACTACGGAACGTTCGCGGCGGTCCGCGACGCCCGCCTGGACATCGCCGACGGCGAGGTGCTGGCCCTGCTCGGCCCGTCGGGCTCGGGCAAGTCGACGCTGCTGCGCGCGATCACCGGCCTCGAGCCGTCGGCCCGCGGCTCGGTGAGCTGGGACGGCGAGGACCTCGGCGCGGTCCCGGTCCACCGCCGCGGCTTCGGCCTGGTGTTCCAGGACGGCCAGCTGTTCACCCATCGTGACGTCGCCGCGAACATCGCGTTCGGCCTGCGGATGCACGGGGTGCCGCGGGCGCAGTGGGCGCCGCGCGTGGCCGAGCTGCTGGAGCTGGTGGGGCTGTCCGGCTTCGAGAAGCGCCGGGTGACGGAACTGTCGGGCGGCCAGGCGCAGCGGGTGGCGCTCGCCCGGGCGCTGGCGCCGAAACCGCGGTTGCTGCTGCTGGACGAGCCACTGTCCGGTTTGGACGCCGGGTTGCGCGAGCAGCTGGCGATCGACCTGGCGGACCTGTTGCGGCGCAGCAAGATCACCGCCCTGCTGGTGACGCACGACCAGGAGGAGGCCTTCACGCTGGCCGACCGGGTCGCCGTGCTGGACGCGGGGGAGGTCCGCCAGGAGGGCGCGGTCCGCCGGGTGTGGCGGAACCCGGCGGACGACGACGTGGCCCGGTTCCTGGGGGTGACGACGTTCGTGGACGGCACCGCGGCGGCCGGGCGCGTGCACACGGACCTGGGCGACCTGGTCCTCCCGGACGTCGGCGACGGCCCGGTGCGGCTGGGGTTGCGGCCGCACGCGCTGAAGGTGGCCCCGGACGGCGTGCCGGGCGAGGTCGTCGCGGCGGTGCACCGCCGGGAACACGTGCGGCTGGTGGTCAAACTCGCCGAGTCCACTGTGGACGCGGTTGCCCCGGCGGCGGCGGACCTGCGCGCCGGCGACGCCGTGCGGCTCGCGCTCGACCCCGACGGGATGGCGGTGGTCGGCCGGTGGGTGGTTGTGGTTGGTGGGGGGTACAGCAAGAAAAAAA
>NZ_JBSGBK010000034.1:0-79619 GCF_053601215.1 Amycolatopsis sp. NPDC004772 | reverse complement strand
CACCCCCCGGCGGCCCGCCCGCGCCCCCCCCGCCCCCCCCAATTCCGCCCCCGCGCCGGCGGTTGTCTTGGTTTCTCAACCCCCCCCCCCCCCCCACCTCGGCGCGCTCGGCTCAATCCGCCGCCAGGCGGACGCAGCAGCACCCCGGCCGCGGGTCCAGCCGGGCCCGCAGGCCCTGCTCCCCCACTCCCGCCAGCATTCCTTCGACCAGCCCGAGATTCATCTCGCACACCAGCCGCGTGTGGGCCTCGGCCAGCCGGTGGAACGGGCAGTTCGCCAGCAGCACCTCGCCGTCCTCGGTGCGCGGCTCGAAGCCGTTCTCCTCCAGCGTGCGCACGATGTCGCGCGCCCCCGCGGCCAGCTCCTCCCCCTGCGCGCGGGCGCGTCTCGCCAGAATCTCGCGTGGTGAAGCCCCGGTCTCGTCGGCTTCTTCCACCGCCGCCGCCAGCAGGCGGCCCGCCAGCTCGTACCGGCGCTCGGGCAGCGAAATGCTCACCTGCCGGTCGGACCGCCGGTACAGCTTCGCCGGGCGGCCCGCCCCCGGCCCGCTCCGGCCCGTCCGGCGCTCGTGGCCCACCACCAGGAGCTGCTCCTCCACCAGGCGGTCGAGGTGGAACGCCACCGTCGCGCGGGGCACGCCGAGGGCCTCGGCCACGTCGTCGCGGCTCACCGGCTCCGGGCGGCGGACCACGTACTCGTACAACCGGCGCCGGGTCGGCTCGTCGAGCGCTGCGACCGCGGCCACAGCCTGGGTTTCGTGCATCACCGCATTCTAAAACAAATGACTGTTGACGAAAAGCCCTCGGAGCTTCTAACGTCGGTCCGTCTTGATTTTAGAAGGAGGCACCCGTGACCGTCGAACCCGTCCGCGCACCGACCCCGTTGCGGCACCTCGGGGTCGTCCACGACCGCGACGCCGTCGACCTGCACGCGGCCGAGCGCGCGGTCGCCGACCTGCTGCGGGCCCTCGGCAAGGACCCGTCGTCGGAGCACCTCGGCGACACGCCCCGGCGGGTGGCCAACGCCTACGCGGAAATGCTGCAGCCGCGCGATTTCCAGCTGACGACCTTCCCCAACGACGAGGGCTACGACGAGCTCGTGCTGGCGAAGAGCATCCCGGTGCAGTCGCTGTGCGAGCACCACCTGCTGCCCTTCCGCGGGGTCGCGCACGTCGGCTACCTGCCCGGCGAGCGGATCCTCGGGCTGTCCAAGCTCGCCCGCGTCGTCGAGATGTTCGCGCGCGACCTGCAGGTGCAGGAGCGGCTGACCAAGCAGGTCGCGGACTGGCTCCAGGAGCACCTGGCCCCCAAGGGCGTCGGTGTCGTGATCGAGGCCGAGCACCTGTGCATGTCGCTGCGCGGGGTGCGGGCGAACGGCGCACTGACCGTGACGTCGTCGCTGCACGGTCTGCTGCGCGAAGAACCCAAGACGCGACAGGAGTTCTTCGCCCTCACCGGCGTGCTCGCCTGATGGACACCTACGTCATCGTCGGCGCCGGGCTCACCGGCGCGAAGGCCGCGGATACCGGTACGCCGAGCGCGACATCGAGGTGCTGACCGGGCGGCGCACGAGCTGGAACTGGCCGGCGGCGAACGCCTCGGGTACTCGACGACCGCGGCCGCGCGCCACTACGGCAGCCCGGTCACGATCGTCGAGCCCGGACCGGCCCCGCTGCACGCCACGTTCGGGCGGGAGCTGGGCGGGTACTTCGCCGACCGGCACCGCCGCCACGGCGTCGAGCTGCGGTTCGGCACCGGCGTGACGGGCTTCGCGGGCGAATCCGCGGTCTCGGCGGTGCTGACCGGCGGCGGCGCTGGCGATGCTCGGCCGCGCAGTGGTCCACGACGACCTGCCGTACTTCTTCTCCGACCAGTACGACGCCGGGATGGAGTTCACCGGCTGGTTCCCGCCCGGCGGCTACGACCGCGTCGTCACCCGCGGCGACGCCGAGGCGTTCCACAGTGGACGGACCGCCGACCGGACCGGCTGGCCGACCCGGATCGGACTAGGAGTTCCCGGCGAGCCCCGCCAGGCCGGTGTCGAGCAGCCGCGCCGCGCTGTGCACGTCTTCGGTGACGGCCCGGCGGACCTGGTCCGGAGTGCGCTCGCCGTCGAGATTGCGGTGCAGCGCCGCGGACTGGACACTCCACAGCCCGAGCAGGGCGGTCGCCGAGATCCGGCACAGCGGGTCGTCGGCGGCGCGGCCGGTCCGGGCGGCCAGGGCCTCGGCGGCGACGGCCTCCAGCTGCTCGGTCGTGTCCCGGTGGTGCGCGCGCAGGGCGGGCGTGGACCGGACGAGTGCGGTGAACGCCCGGACCCGGGCGCTCGCCCCGGCCGGGTCCGGCTGGGTGTCCACCCAGGACAGCAGGGCGGCCAGTTCGCCGTCCAGGATGGCCAGCACCGCTTCGACCGGGGTGCGGCCAGGCTCGGCCAGCCCGGCGCGCAGCGCGGCCATCGTGGCTTCGGACCGGTCGAGGATCAGGGCTTCCTTGCTGGGGAAGTGGTTGAAGACGGTCTTCTCCGACACGTCGCAGGCCGCGGCGATCTCGGAGACGCGGACCGCGTCGAAGCCGCGCTCGAGGAACATCGCGGTGGCGGTGTCGGTCAGCTTCCGGCGCAGCTGCCGCTTCTTGCGCTCCCGCAGTCCTTCCGTGCCGGAGGTCTCCCAGTCCACGCTCATGCGCCCACCCTAGGCCGTTGCACCGATGAGTTCAGTGACTGTAATCTTTTAGTGTGAGTACCTTAGTGCAGTACGCGGCGCTGTTCGTCATCGGTGTCCTGGCGGGTGAAGAGCTGATCGTCCGGTACGGCCTCCACCCGGCACTGTCCCGGTTGGACGATCACGCGCACCTGCTGGCCCGCCAGGCCTTGGTACGCCGCCTGCGGGTGGTCGTGCCGATCGTGATGCTCCCGGCGGCCGCGCTCGCCGTGGCCGCGTTGGTGGTGGTCCCCGGCCCCGGCCTGGGGTTGCGCTGGGCGACGCTGATCGCGATGGCGGCGTTCGTGCTGCTGTCGTTCCTCGGCACGGTGCCGCTCAACATCGAGGTCGACGGCTGGCGGCCGGACGCACCCCCGCCGGGCTGGCAGGTAGTGATCCGCCGCTGGGCGCGCATCGACATCTTCCGCTCCACGGCGGCGACCACCGCGTTCCTGTTCGCCGTGCTGGCGGTCGCCCAGGGCCAGGCGAGCTAGTCCTCCCGGCGGTGCCGGCCGCGGCGGACACCCGCCAGGGCGCGGACGCGGGTCGCCAGGTCGCCGCGGCGCTCGCGGCGGGCGTACTCCAGCAACGCCTCCGCCTGGTCGCGCGGCAGCCAGCCGCGGTCCGCGCCCGCCTCCAGGCGCAGCAGGTGGGTCACCAGCTCGCGGGACTCCTCGTCGTGTTCCCCGGCCAGCTCCGCGAAGCGGACGGCCGCCTCGACCTCGCCGTCGCACCAGGCCGTCATCGCCAGGAGCGTGGCCGTGGCCGTCATGATGTCGCCGCGGTGGACACCGCCCTCCGCCGCCAGGTGCTCGGCCAGCTGGAAGCTGCGCGTGCCGACGCCGCCGGCCCCTTCGCGGCGAACCGCGTCCGCGAGTGCCCTGATCTGCCGCGTGACATAGTCCCCGCCCGACAACCCCGCCATGTCGTCCCCTCTGTCGGCGCACGCCACTTCGTGCGTCACCCGACAGGTGTACTCCATCGGTGGCTGGATACGTCGGACGCCCCACCGGTTTCGTCCCATCGGCCGGGAATTCAGCCCGATCGTCCGGGTTCGGCCCGCCGCTGGGACATGTACACCGCCGCCGAGGTGCGCCGCTCGACGCCGAGCTTGTGCAGCACCGACGAGACGTAGTTCTTCACCGTCTTCTCGGCCAGGAACAGCCGCTCGGCGATCTGGCGGTTGGTCAGGCCCTCCGCGACCAGGTCCAGTACCCGCCGCTCCTGCGGGCTGAGCTGCTCGTACCGCGGGTCGGGGGCCGCGACGTCCTCGCCGCGCAGCTTGTTCATCACCGACGCGGTCAGCGTGGCGTCCAGCAGCGAGCCGCCCGCGGCGACCGTGCGGACGGCCTCGACCAGCGACCGCCCGGACACCTGCTTGAGCATGTACCCCGCCGCGCCGGCCATGATCGCGCCGAACAGCGCCTCGTCGTCCGAATAGGACGTCAGCATCAGGCAGGCGGGCGGCGGGTCCACGGTGGACCGGATCTCCCGGCACACCGCCACGCCCTCCCCGTCGGGCAGCCGGACGTCGAGGACGGCCACGTCCGGGCGGGCCTGCGGAATCCGCACCAGCGCTTCGGCTGCCGTTCCCGCCTCCCCGACCACCTCGATGTCGGCTTCGGGCTCGAAGACGGTCTTCAGCCCGGTCCGGACCAGCTCGTGGTCGTCCAGCAGGAACACCGCGATCGTCATCGTCCACTCCCCTGCTCGCCGGTCATCGCCGGCAGCTCCGCCGTCCATTCCAGCCGCGACCCGCCGTCCTCACCCGCCGCCAGCACGCAGTGGCCGCTCCAGCGGGCCGCCCGCGAGGCGAGGTTGGCCAGGCCGCTGATCCGGCCCGCCTCCGCCGGCGGGCCGGCCCCGTCGTCGCGCACCACCAGCGTCAGCCGCCGGCCGAGCCGGTCCACCGTGACCTCGACCGACGACGACTTCGCGCCGGCGTGGCGGGCGACGTTCGTCAGCGCTTCCCGCAGCGACGCGATCAGGTCGGAACGGACCGCGTCCGGCACCGCGGCGTCCAGCGGCCCGTCGAACCCGACGCGCGGCTCGAAGCCCAGCGCGTCCCGTGCGTCCACGGCCACCCGCAGCAGTTCCGAGCGGAGGCTGCCCTGCGCCTGCGCGGGCGCCTGGAGCGAGAAGATGCTGTTGCGGATCTCCCGGATCGTGCCGTCGAGGTCCTGGGCGAACCCGGCCACGCGCGCGGCGACCCCGGTGTCGGCGATCAGCCTGCTGACCCCCTCCAGCCCGAGCCCGGTCGCGAACAGCCGCTGGATGACCAGGTCGTGCAGGTCGCGGGCGATCCGGTCGCGGTCGGCGAACACCGCCAGCTGCTGGCGCGCCTCCTGCGCCCGCGAGAACTCGACGGCGAGCGCGGCGTGCCCGGCGAAGGTCTCGGCCAGCTGGACGTCGGACTCGGTGAACGGCGAGCGGTCGCGGAACTTCGCGACCACCAGCACCCCGAGCGTCTCCTCGCCGACGATCAGCGGCACCGAGATCGCCGAATCGAGGTCTTTGATCATCGCGGGAATCGGCCCGTCGTGGTCCCGCTGCTGCTCCTGCACGCGCTCGCCGTAGTCCCGCACCACGACCGGGCGCCGGGTGGCGAACGCCATGCCGGTGGCGGTGCCTTCGACGGGCACGGTCATCCCCATCAGCCGATCGGCGTCCTCCCCCGGCGGCTCGACGACGTCGAACACGAGCCGGCCGGGGCCGTCGGGCCGGGCGATCGCCCCCGCGGTCCCGCCGGCGACGACGCGCGCGCGTTCGGCGACCAGCCGCAGCGTGGCCCGCAGGTCCTGGGCCGAGAGCAGCGCGCGGGTGACGTCGTAGGACGCCTCCAGCCAGCGTTCGCGGCGACGCATCCGGTCGACGAGCAGGGCCTTCTCGACGGCCATCCCGGTGGCCGCGGTGAGCGCGCCGAGCACCTCGCGTTCGCGACGGCCGAACTCGCGCCCCTCACCGGGCTCGACGGCGAGGGTTCCGAAGGTCTCGGTGCCCGCGCGGACCGGCAGCTCGACCGCACCGGGGCCGAGCGCGCCGCGGCCGTAGCCGGCGGACCCGTTTTCGGCCAGGTCCAGCCGCCCGCGCCGGGCGCCGAGCAGCTCGCACGTCGCCGTCACCGCGCGGGTCAGCAGCCCGGGCAGCTCCAGCTCGCGGGCGATACCGCCCACGGCGGCCAGGATCGCCGGCATGCTGAATTCGTCCGCCACGTCCCGTCGACCCCGCTGGTTCCGCCCGAGTCCCGGGCCTGCCCCGGGCCGTCAAGGGTCCCACAGGCCACTGCCCGTGCCGGCCCAATCCGGTTCGTCCATCCGGTGGGTCGATGACGGACGCTGCTCCGTTACGGCGATCGGGGAATCACTCCGCGTGGCACGCGAGGCGGTGACCGCTGATGGTCTCCGCCGGGACGCGCAGGAACCGGTGGCCGGTGCGAGCGGGCGCCGGGCACGGGCAGGTCAGGTCGACGGCGACGGACTCGGTGGCGCGGCCGAGCAGGCTGACGTACCAGCCGGCACCCAGGTCGGCGGCGAACTCGTCGACCTCGAAGGCGACGACGGCGTCCCGCGCGCCGGCGTACAGCGGGCTGCCGGGCGGGACGGCGAACACCACGGCGTCGTCGACGACCGTGAAACGCACCGGACGCACCGCCGGCATCGCCCGGTGGGTGTAGATCACCCGGCCGAGGCTCGCCGTCCGCAGCAAGGCGAGGCACTGCTGCCGGTCCAGCAGCAGCCCGAAGCCCACTTCGTCCACCATCGCGTCCCTGTGTTTCTCCTGTGAAAATCCCCGGCCACCAGCGTGATCGGTTCACCCGGTCCGCCGATAGGGCCGTTCGGCCCGGCCACCCGCGACGGCGGCGGGCAGGCACATCGAGCCGGTCCGGACCAGGGCCGGAAGACCCGGTTCGGGACGGCCGCCCGGCCGGTGTGGCGGCCACGCGGAGTGACTTAGCGTCGTGACCGTCCGTTGCCGATTCAACCGAAAGAGGGGGCGAGGGCCGATGCCGCCGCACTCCGCCGAGGGTGGTTCCCCGCCCACGGCGACGTCCGTCCTCGATCCGGTGCTCGTCCGGGCCGCGATCCAGGGCAACCGCGCCGCGGTGGCCGGGCTGCTGCGGGCGCTGCGGCCGATCGTCTTCCGCTACTGCCTGGGACGGCTGCGCACCTGGCAGGACGGTTCGTCGGACGCCGAAGACTGCGCCCAGGACGTGCTGCTGGCGATCGTGCGCGCCCTGCCGGAGTACCGCCACGAGCCCGACGGCTTCGTGCCGTTCGTCTTCGGCATCGCCGCGCACAAGGTGTCCGACTTCCACCGCCGCCGGGCGCGCGACCGCACCAGCCCGGTCGCCGAGCTGCCGGCCGGCCGTTCGGACGGCGCGGACCCGACGGGCGAGGAGGTCGAGCGCTCCGCGGCGCTCGACTGGTCGTCCGGGCTGCTCGACACGCTCCCGCCGCGCCAGCGCGAGATCCTGGTGCTGCGGATCATCCTCGGCATGACGGCGGAGGAAACGGCGGCCGCGGTCGGCCTCGGCAGCGCCGGCGCGGTCCGCGTCGCCCAGCACCGCGCCCTCGCGACCCTGCGGCGCAGCCTGCTCGCGCACCGGGAAGCGTCCTGATCCGGGCACCTGCGATCATCTTCCGGTGTCCCGCCTGCTGATCGTGCTCGGCGGCCTGCCCGCGACCGGGAAGACGACCGTCGCCGGGGAACTGGCGCGCCGCACCGGCTTCGCCTTCCTGCGGGTCGACACGATCGAGCAGGCGATCCTGCGCAGCACCCCGCTGGAGCCGCCGCTGGGGGCGGTGGGATACGTGGTCGCCCGGGAGGTCGCCGGCGACCTGCTCCGCACGGGCGTCAGCGTGATCGCCGAGTGCGTTAACCCGCTCGCTGTCACCCGCGACGCCTGGCGGGCCACGGGACTCGCCGCCGGGCACCGCCCGCCCACCTGAGCGGAGATCGTGGCCTGCGAATACGAGCCGTGGCGCCGCGAGCGGCTGGTCGTCGCTGCCGTGAATCGGCCGCCAAAAGCGCCATTCCCGCATTTCGCGGCAATTCCCGACGGCGCCCGCACTGCGGGCATTCGACCGGTCTCACCGAGGGATACGGATGCCGGTTCACTTCGGTTCAAACTTTTTTCCACGGACCTGTCACAGGTAGCGAATCCGCAGGTCAACAGCCTCTTTCGCTACGCAGACGCGATCCGGGCCTGACGGTTCGTAACTGTCGAAAAGAACTTCTTGCCCGGTGTCAAGCGCCCGTGTAGCGTCCATAACGGAACGATAACCAGCCGGTTGACGGCGCGGCCACGGGCAGGTGGGCGCGCACCCACTGATGTCGGGTCAGTGGACCAGCCGGGTTGCGTTCCGGCCGACCCATCCCGCACCCACCCGCAAGAACCCCGCCTGTCCGGGTCGAGCCTGGGCTCGTACCCGTTCAGTGTCGCGCGTTCCCGCCAGCCCGACACCGGAGGATTTACCCATGTCCCGCACCCAAGGACGGCATCGCCTTTCCCGCCGGACGAAGATCGCGACCGGCGGTCTCGCCCTCGCGATCGCCGTCGGCGGCATCGTCGTCGCGACGACCACCGGCAACACCGGTGAAGCCAGCGCCGACGAAGCGAACCCCGCCTTCTTCGTCGACATCCTGAAGGTGAAGCCGAACCAGTTCGACCCGCGCCCGGTCACCGGCGCGTCGACCGGAACGTTCACCGTCGACTGCGGCCGCAACGAAAACCAGCACTTCAACCCGGACAACTTCATCGCCCAGCCCGGTGTCCGCAACGGCGCCCAGCACCTGCACGACTACGTCGGCAACCTGTCGACGAACGCCGACTCGAACAACAAGAGCCTGGTCAAGGCCGGCACCACCTGCAAGAACGGCGACAAGTCCGCCTACTTCTGGCCCGTGGTCCGGATCGACACCGGCGAAGAGGAGAAGAACGAGCCGGCCAAGAAGCCCGACGGCGACCGGGCGCAGGCCGACCGCGAGGCGAAGACCGTCCAGGTCGCGTGCCCGGACGTCGCCAGCAAGCTGGCCGACATCCCCGACCAGGCGATGGCCGAAGTGGACAGCAACCTCGACCAGCTCGACAACCAGGCCGACGAGGCCAACCAGCGCATCGCCGCGACGCAGGGCCAGGGCGGCCCGGACTTCGTGCGCAACGCCATCCTGAACCCGCTCAAGGACCGCCGCGCCGCGATCATCGACCGGATCGCCATCGCGATCGGGCGGTTCACGCAGAAGCCGGGCGACCTCGGCGGTCTCGCGCCGTGCACGACGAAGCCGGGCAAGGACACCGGAACCCCGACGCCGCCTCCGAGCACCACGGCCGGCGGCGCGCTGCCCGGGCAGGACGAGAACAACGAGCTGCCCGGCAACGACGGCAAGATCCTTCGCCCGCAGAAGGTGCAGCTCACCTTCCGCGGCAGCCCGGTCGGGAAGGTCGTGGCGATGCCGCGCTTCCTTCGCGTGCTCTACGGCGACGCGAAGGTTTCGACCAACGGGCCCGCCAACGCCAAGGCGAGCTGGACCTGCACCGGCTTCGAGAACCGGCTGGTCGACAAGTACCCGATCTGCCCGCAGGGCAGCAAGGTCAAGCGCATCCACACCTTCCCGAGCTGCTGGGACGGCAAGAACACCGACAGCGCCAACCACCGCACGCACATCGTGTTCCCGGACCAGTTCGGCCGGTGCGGCAAGGGGTTCAAGGCGGTGCCGCAGCTGCAGATCTCGCTGACCTACGACATCCCGCGGGACATCCAGCTGAAGAAGCAGTACAAAGTGGACGCTTTCCCGCAGGAGAAGCACAACCCGCTGTCCGACCACGACGACTTCGCCAACGTGATGTCGCAGCGGATCATGAACGGCCTGGTGAACTGCGTGAACCGCGGCCGCACCTGCCGGGCGTGACCCGGAACCGGCGGCGCACCCGGGGATGGTGCGCCGCCGGTCCGCGTTCCGCGGGAGAATGGCGGCATGGTCACCGGTGACGACGTCCGCGCGTTCGCGTCCACCCTCCCGCGTGCCTACGAGGCGGTGGTGCGCGACCGGATCAAGTTCCGGGTCGGGCAGATCGTCTTCGTGGCCCTCTCCGCCGACGAGACCCTGATGGGTTTCGCCTTTCCCCGCGAGCAGCGGGACGCCCTGATCGCCGGGGAGCCCGGCAAGTTCCTGCTGCCGGAGCCGTCGGACCTGCGCTTCCGCTGGGTGCGGTGCCGCCTGGCGGCGATCGACCCCGGCGAGATGCGGGAGCTGGTCGTGGAGGCGTGGCGGATGTGCGTGCCGAAGAAGGTGTGGACCGCGTACCTGGAGACCCACCCGTTCTGACGGGCGCCCCGGCGTCACCCGGACAGGATCGTCGCCGCGTCGAGTTTGCCCCAGCCGTAGCGGGGGTTCCAGACCGGGCCGGTGGCCGCGTCCCGCCGGGCCGTGGTGCGGAGGCGTTGCTGGACGTCCTCCGGCGTCAGCGTCGGCTCCTGGGCCAGCATCAGCGCCACCAGACCCGCCACGAACGGCGTCGCCATGCTCGTCCCCTGGATGGTCAGGTAACAGCCGCTCGGGTGCAGGCGGGCCGCGAGGCGGGGATCCGCCGCGAACTCCGAACCCTTGCTCAGGGCCGCCGTCACCACCTGGCCCGGGGCCGCGATGTCCGGCTTGAAGCCGCCGATGCGGGTCGGGCCCTGGCTGGAGTACGCCGACAGCGTGCCGACCTGCAACGCCGGCAGCGGCGACGGGCCGTTCGGGCCTTCGAAGCTGGTGCGGCTGATCAACGACGCCACCGAGATGGCGCGCTCTTCGCACGCCGGGATGCCCACCGTGTAGCCGTCGAGCGGCGCGCCCGGGAACAGCATCCGGCCACCCGCCACCGTGCCCGCCCACGCGTGCACTTCGCCGTGGACCACCGAGACCGGGCGGATGCGGACCGTCCAGCGGTCGTCGACGTGGCCGTCGATCATCAGGAACGTCAGGTTCTGGTCGCGGTTGAGCGGGTTCTCCACGAAGTCGGCCACGAACGTGCCGTGCGCGGTCGTGACCTCGTCCGGGTCCGGCGCGAACTGCGTCCCGTCCGGGGCCTCCACCCAGACGTCGACGACATCGCCGCGCGGGATCCACACGTCGCAGTAGAGCAACCCGGTGTCCGCCACGCGCACCGGGAACGCCAGGTCCTGGCCGGGCACCAGGCGGCCCGAGGCGTGGATGCCGTCGTCGCCTTCGTTGCCCGCCGCCACCACGATGATCCGGCCCGGCCCGGACGCCCGGGCGATCTCGTTCTCCAGCGCCGACGTGCCGTCGTGCGCGCCGAAGTGCGTCCCGCTGCTCAGGCTGAGCACGCAGGGGCGGTCGCCGGCGAGCTCGAACGCGTCCCGGATGCCCCGGATCGTGTGCACGTCCAGCAGCGGTTCACTGCGCATCGCGTACAACGCCGCTTCGGGCGCCACCCCGCGGAACCGCCGGCCGGCCAGCGCCAGGCCGTTGCCGGCCGCGATCGACGCGCAGTGGGTGCCGTGCCCGCCGGGGTCGCCCTGCGGCAGCGCCGGGCCGCCGTCGAGGGCGTCCTGGATCTGCGCGGTGTCGAAGGTGGTGAACTCCGACGCCGTCGCGCCCTGCTGGTGGCGGGCCCAGACGAACCGCTCGAGCCGGGTCGAGCCGTCGCCGCGCCGGAAGTCCGCGTGCGTGTAGTCGACGCCGCTGTCGACGATCGCCAGCAGCACGCCGGCGCCGGTCAGGCCGGCGTGCTCCGGGAGGCCGAGCGTGCTGTCGAGGCCGGTGACCGCGCCACGGGCCTGGTCGAGCCGGGCGAACAGCTCCTTGGGGGCTTCGGCCCGGCGGAGCCAGGTCTGGCGGTCCAGTTCGGACAGCCGGTCGACCGGGACGTCGGCGAGCAGCACCGTGTCACCGCTCGCGTCCGGCGGGGCCGACACCACGGACCCGCCGGCCTGCTCGCACCACGCCGCGGCGGCCGGCACGGCACCGGCGGGCACCAGCAGCTTGACCGTCGTCTGCGCGGGGGCGGCCACCTCCCCGCTGGCGGCCAGCAGCCCGCCGACGTCCAGGGCGCGCGCCCCGACGCCTTCCTCCGGCCCGCCGGCCCGGGCCGCGGCCATCGCCCCGCGCAGCCGCGCGTCCAAGTGGGTGTCACGCCGAGCTTCCATGGGAGCACCTCGCCTCCGGCCGGCTCCGGAACCGTTCCGGACGCCTTGAGGTGCGCGCCGATCACCCGAGCTGCCGGAGACCCCGCGGCGGCTCGACGGCGAGGACCCAGGGCTCCTGCCCGATCCGGCGCAGGACTCCGGGGGTGACCTCGCCGGTCACCGAGCCCGGGCCGCGGTCGGCGACCTCCGTGCCGAGCTCGGCCAGCCGCTCCGCCGCCGGCCCCGGATCGGTGCCGGCCCGCAGCCGGACGACGACCGTCCGCCGGGCCTCCCGCTCCGCGCGGCGGGCCCACCGGTCCAGCTCCGGTGCCACGGTTCCGCGCCTGGGCTCCATTTCGCCGAGCCTACGCGGGGTCCCGTCGTCCGGCGCACAACTCACCCCTTGAGTCGGTGGTCCCGCCTACCGCGTAACGCGGATTCACCCTCACGCGCACCCCTTTTCCGGGCCGCGGGAAATCACCGGACGCGCACCGATCCGGAAATCGGGAAACGGCCGCCGGATCGGGTATTCCGGTGGCCGTAACGCGGCACCGGGTACCGGCGACTCACGAGGGCACGGACCCGGGGAGGAAGCATGGCGAAACGTCTGGTGATCTGCTGCGACGGGACGTGGAACTCCCTCCGCCAGCCCGCTCCGACCAATGTGGGCCAGCTCCAGAAGGTGGTCGCGCCCACCGATCCGGCCGGTGTGCCGCAGCGGGTGTACTACCACGAAGGCGTCGGCACCGGAAAGCTGTGGGACCGCCTCACCGGGGGCGCTTTCGGCGTCGGCCTCTCGAAGAACGTGAAGAACGCCTACCGCTTCGTCGCCGAAAACTACGAACCCGGTGACGAACTGTTCTTCTTCGGCTTCAGCCGCGGCGCCTACACCGCGCGCAGCACCATCGGTTTCATCCGCAACTGCGGCGTCCTGCGCCCCGGCGAACTCGGCCGGCTCGAGGAGGCCTACGGGCTCTACCGCGCCCGCGACCGGGCCAGCTCCGGCCCGGACAGCCCGCGGGCCCGCGAGTTCCGCGCGAAGTACGCCCGCGAAGACCGCACCCCCATCCGGTTCGTCGGCGTCTGGGACACCGTCGGCGCGCTGGGCATCCCCCTCAGCGGCGGCCGGCTGATCCACCTGCTGAACAAGCGCTGGCAGTTCCACGACATGGAGCTGACGTCGATCGTGCAGGCGGCGTTCCAGGCACTGGCGGTGGACGAGCACCGCAAGTCGTTCAGCCCGGCCGTGTGGGCACCGTCCAAAGCGGCCGACGGCCGGCGCCGCGAGCAGGTCTGGTTCGCCGGCGCCCATTCCGACGTCGGCGGCGGCTACCAGCAGCCCGCCCTGTCGAACCTCGCCCTTCGGTGGATGGCCGACCGCGCCGAACAGTGCGGCCTCGCCTTCACGGAGAACGCCTTCGACTACCTGGCCGCACGGGACGAACTCGGCGAACTGCACAATTCGCTCAACGCGTTCTTCCGGTGGTTCGGCTCGGCGAACCGCGTCATCGGCCGGGCGGACCCGGCGACCGAGTTCGCGGGCTCGTGCGCGCTGCACCGCAGCGAACAGATGCAGCCGCCGTACCGGCCCGGGAACCTGCTGGCGTACCTGGCGGACCCGGCGCACCGGATCATGAAGGTGTGACACCGGCCGCCGCTACGTCATTCGGGGCAACTTGCGCGGAGGCTGTCACGCGGATCGGGTGATCGCCGATACGCCTCGCGGGGATCTTCGTCATGGGGGCGAAGAACCCGCGAGGGGGGCGGATTCCGTGTTGTTCCCGTTACGTTCTCGTGGCCGGATGGCCGTGGTCTCCGTGGTGGCCGCGGCACTGGCCACTGTGGTCCCGGGGGTCGCCCACGCGGCGGCACCACCGGCCAACGACGACTTCGACAACGCCACTGTCGTCACGTCCTTGCCGTTCACGGCGCAGGAGGACAGCGGCGCAGCCACCAAGGCCGCCGACGACCCCGGCTGGTGCAGCGGTTACGCCGCGGCCGGCACGGTCTGGTTCAGCTACACCGCGACGCAGGACGGCCTGCTGCGCGCCACGACCGCGGGCAGCGACCACCGGACGCTCCTGTCCGCGAACACGGGAGCACGCGGCGGCTTGCTGAACGTCGCCGACGCCTGTGACTTCGGCACCGGGCCGGCCATCACCTTCCGCGCGACGGCCGGGACGACGTACTCCTTCCTGGTCGCCGGCATCGACACCCCCGGTGGCGCCCTCGAGTTCGCCGTCGACTCGGTCGCCCCGGCGCCCAACGACGCTTACGCGAACGCCGAGCCGGTGACCGCCCTGCCGTTCGCGAGCCAGCCGGACCTCTCGGTCGCCGCGGCCGAGGCCGGCGAGCCCGACTCGACCTGTGTGGACGACGAAGACCAGCCGTCGGTTTGGTACACCTACCCCGCCGCCGGCCCCGCGCAGTCCCTTTCCGCGCGGGTCGAAGGCACCGATGCCACCGTCACCGTCTACTCCGGAAGCTCACCGGCGGCCCTGACCCAGGTCGCGTGCGCGCGGAACAACTCCTCGCGCCCGGCGATGTTCCGCCCGAACCCCGGCACGGTCTACGCCATCCGCGTCACCGGGGCCCACCACGGCTACGGCACCTTCCGGTTCACGCTCCAGGAGACGCCTCCGCTGAACCCGGACGTGGACGTGTACCCGTCGTCCCCCACGGTGTTCGACAACGTCGGCTTCTCCGCTTCGTCGTGGGAGCAGATCGACCTGCCGCTGGGCGGGACGTGGGACTTCGGCGACGGCACGTCGGCCCCCGTGGGCACCGACACCGTCCACCACCGCTACGCCGCCGACGGTGTCTACACCGCCACGCTCCACGCGACTTCGCCCGACGGGCGCACCGCGACGGTGACCAGGTCCATCACGGTGACTACCCACGACGTGGGAATCTCGAAGTTCACGGTTCCGGCGTCGGCCCGGCAGGGAGACAGCAAGCCGATCAACGTGGACGTGACGAACACCCGGTACGCCGAGACGGTGACCGTCGTGCTGTCCAAGCGGTCCACGGACTACTGGGCCGAGGTCGGCCGGCTGACCCTGCAGGTGCCCGCGCGGGCCACCGGCAAGGTGCGGTTCCCGTTCGCCTACACCTTCACCCCGGACGACGCGGCGTCCGGGAAGGTCGCCTTCCGCGCGGAGGTCCAGCTGGCGTACCCGGCGGCCGATGCCCTTCCGGCCGACAACGAGGCGATCTCCATCGCCACGACCGTCAAGCCGCCCGCCACGCGCATCGCCGCCGTCTGACTTCCAGGGGGAACACATGAGATTCCGACCGCTGCTCGCCTGCCTCGCGGCCGCCACGGCCACGCTGCTGCTGCCCGGGGTCGCCCACGCGGCCGCCCCGTCCAACGACGACTTCGGCTCCGCCACCGCCGTCACCGCTCTGCCCTTCAAGGCGTCCCAGGACGTCCGGGAGGCGACGAAGGCGGCCGACGACCCGGCACCGTGCAACACCTACACGACGTGGACCGTCTGGTACGACTACACCGCGACCGCGGACGAACTCGTCCGGGTGACGCCGGCCGGCACCGGGGAAAGGCCGTTCGTCGCGGTCTACACCGGTGAGCGCGGGACGCTGACCCCGGTCGCCTGCCGTGCCTGGGGCACTCCCGGATACGCGACCTTCCGCGCCACCGCCGGGACGACCTACCACGTGATGTTCGCCCAGCAGTACAACCAAGGCGACCTGACCGCCGAGTTCACCGCGGTGCCACCGGCACCGAACGACGGCCTTGCCGCGGCCACGCCCGTTTCCGTGCCCGGCGACTACGCCGGTGATCTCACCGTCGCCTCGGCCGAGGCCGGGGAAGCGCGGCCGAGCTGCGACCCGGGCGCGGAGCAGTCCGTCTGGTTCGCGTTCACGCCGGACCGGACCCGGTCGGTGAGCGCGCTGGCGATGTACGACTGGGGCCCCGGCATCACGGTGTACCGGGGCACGACGGCGAACTCGCTGTCCGAAGTGGACTGCGTGACCTCCGGCGACCGCCGGGCTGCCGTGTTCACCGCGGAAGCCGGGCAGTCCTACCGGATCCGCGTCGCCGACGACGCCGAGTCCGCGTCGGTGTTCCAGCTCCGGCTCGAGACGGCGCCGCCGCTGCGGCCGTGGGTGTCGGCGTCCCCCAACAACCCGTCCGTCTACACCGATGTGACGCTGTACCCCTCTTCGGGTGACAGCCTGGGCCGGGACTTCGTCAGCGGCGAAGTGCGGTTCGGCGACGGCGGCTCGGCGCCCATCACCGGTGCGCCCATCGTGCACCGGTACGCCGCGGACGGCGAGTACCGCCTCGAGGTCACCGGATCGACCGCCGACGGCCGGACCGGATCCGGCTCCGGCACGGTGCAGGTCGAGACGCACGACGTGGCGCTTTCGGACTTCGTGGTGCCGGCCAAGGCACGGGTGGACGACACCAAGCCGATCAAGGTGTCGGTCACGAGCACCCGGCACGACGAGACGGTCGTGGTCTCCCTGTCGAAGCTGAACGAGCAGGGCTACTTCCAGGAGATCGGGCAGCTCAAGCAGTGGGTGCCGGCGGGCCGCAAGGTGGTCCTCCCGTTCGCCTACACCTACACCGCGGCCGACGCCGCGGCGGGCAAGGCGCAGTTCAAGGTCTACGCGAGCATCGACCCCTACCGCGAGGACGCGCGTCCGGCGGACAACGAACTGCAGGGCTCGACCGCGGTCCGGGTCAAGACCGCGATCGCGATGTCCTGACGTCCACAGTGGAGGGACACGATCGGGCCCCTGTCCGGGAGAGGTGGACAGGGGCCCGCGCGCGGTCAGGGGGTCAGTGGTTGACCTTGAACCACGGCTGCGACCAGCCGAGGTAGGTCTGGCCCCACTTGCTCTTGATCTGCGCGATCGTGGTCTCGGTGTAGCTGCCGTAGCCGTTGATGTCGTTCGACAGGAACTTGCCGTCGCCGATCGAGATCATCGTGTGGCCGGCGCCGCTGCTCTTGAAGAAGGCGAGACCGCCGGCCGGGACCTGGTAGTCACCCGGGTGCTTGAACGACGACGGGATCTGGGTCCAGTGGACGTAGGCCGTCTCCGAACCCGAGGCGGACCAGCCGTAGTTCTGGGCGTTGATCCGGTCGCACCAGCCCTCGTAGGAGTCGAGGTCGTTCGTGTGGATGCGGGTCTTGGCGTAGGCCACGGCCTGCGCGCAGGTCTTCGGGTTGCCGGTGCCCGCGGTGGAGCAGGTCAGGGTCGAGCCGGCGCAGTCCGGGGCGACCCGGCCGTCGGAGCCGGTGTAGACGTAGGCGTCGCTGACGTAGCCGTCGCCCACCTTGTCCCAGATGTCCGAGGTGCCGTACTTGCCGTCGACCGTGGATCCGTTGGTCTGGCAGCTGATGGTCACCGCGGTGCCGTCGGCGATGCTGCCGACCGAGCTCGCACTGGCGCTCGGGCTGGACCGCACGGTCAGCGGCGCGCCCGAATCGGTGTGCACCGTGCCCGATGCCGCGAACGCCGGGCCCGCCCCGGCGACCACGATCGCCGCGGCGATTCCGGCCACCCCGGCCAGCCGCTTCACGATCCCCATGTTCATTGTTCCGTCCTCCAGTTTTCCGGTGTGCGGACAGAATGCGTTCCACCGGTACAAGCCGCGTACAAACTGCGGCTGAACTTCTGGAGATGCGGCAAAGCGGACGAAACCCCGCTCGGGAGCGGGGTTTCGTCCGGTTCAGGCGAGATATTCGGCCGCGGCGCGGAGGCTGACCCAGGAACCGCTGAACGTGTCGATCCGCGGGCCGTCGCCGTCGGCGGGCCCGGGCACGCCGGTCTCCACCCGGATGAAGTCCACAGTGGACAAGGCGGCCAGCAGCTCCCGCACCCGCGGGTGCCGGTGCGCCTCCCGCGTCACCACGACGACGCTGCCGAAGCCGCGGGCCGCCGCCAGGACCGCGTCGGCGTCGTCCGGTGTCGCGGTCATCGCCCGGGTGCCCGGCACGAGCTCGGCCAGGTGGGCGCCGAGACCCCACGGCATCGGCCCGGCCGCGATGGTCGGCTCGGTCTGGACGTCGACCACCAGCGCCGGCCCCGCCAGCCGCGGCTCACCCCGGACCCGCAGCGCCTTGCGGGCCGCCTCCAGGCCGAGCCGCCGGTCCACCGGGCCCACCGACGCCGGCGCCGGGCCGGTGCCCAGCGCCGCCGTCCGGGCCGCCGCCTCCGCCAGCCGCTCCAGGGGCAGCTCCCCCGCCGCGACCGCGGCCACGATCGCCGAGACGCAGGCGTCCAGGTGTTCGGCTTCGAACGCCGCGCCGCCGAGGCACAGCGCGTCCGCCCCCGCCGCCAGGGCCCGCACGGCCGACCGGCCGAGACCGTCGTGACGCCCGTACGCGCCGGACACCGCCCCCATCTCCAGGGCGTCGGTGATCACCGCACCGGTGAAGCCGAGTTCGCCGCGCAGGACGTCGGTGAGCGCGGTGCGGTTGAGCGTGGCCGGCTCGTCGCCCCAGGCACGGACGACCAGGTGGCCGGACATCACCGAGCGCACCCCGGCCCGGATCGCCGCGGCGAACGGGACCAGCTCGATCTCCCGCAGTTCCTCGACGGTCCGCGGCAGCACCGGCAGCGCCACGTGCGAATCCTCGGTCGCCGCGCCGTGGCCCGGGAAGTGCTTCGCGCACGCCGCGACGCCGTACTTCTGCAGGCCGGTGACGTACGCCGCGACGTGCGGTGATGCCTTCACCGGGTCGGAGCCGAACGCCCGGACGCCGATGATCGGGTCCTCGGCGGCCAGGGTGAGGTCCGCGCAGGGCGCGAGGTTCACCGTGACGCCGCAGGCCGCCAGCCGTTCGCCGAGCGCGGCGGCAACCGCCGTGGTCAGCTCCGGGTCGTCGGCCGCGCCGAGGGCCAGCGGCCCCGGCACGAACGACCCGGTGTTCACGTCGAGGCGGGTGACGTCGCCGCCCTCCTCGTCGATCCCGACGACGACACCGTCCCGCTCGCTGCGCAATTGCGCGGTGAGGGCGGCGACCTGCTCGTCGTCGACGACGTTGCGGCCGAACAGCACCACCCCGCCCAGGCCGTCGGCGACCCGGCGGCGCAGCCAGTCCGGGGCGGTCGTCCCGGCGAACCCGGGCAGGAGGACGGCTTCGGCGAGCTTCTCGGGCGAAGACAACGGCTACCCCTTCACCGCGCCGGCGGTCGCGCCGGACACGAGCTTGCGTTGCACGAGCAGGAAGAAGATCAGCGCCGGGATCGCGTAGATGACCGACGCGGCCATGACGCCACCCCAGTCGGTGGCGAACGCGGTGCGGAACGACGCCAGCCACACCGGCAGCGTCTCCTTCGGCTTGTCCTGGATGAACACCAGCGCGAACAGGTACTCGTTCCACGCGGTGATGAAGCTGAACACCGAGGTGGTGACCAGCCCCGGCCCGAGCAGCGGCAGCGTCACCCGGCGGAACGCGCCGGTCTGGCTGCAGCCGTCGATCATCGCGGCCTCCTCCAGCTCGTACGGGATCCCGTTGACGAAGCCGTAGAGCATCCAGACCGTGAACGGCAGCGTGGTGGCGAAGTAGATCAGCAGCAGCGACGGCAGCGTGTTGAGCAGCCCGGCGTCCCGCATCAGCAGGAACAGCGGGATGAACAGGGCCGACACCGGCGCCAGCTGCGCCACCATGACCAGCACCAGGAAGCCCCGGCGGCCGGTGAACCGCAGCCGCGACAGCGGGATCGCCGCCAGGGTGCCGGCCACCAGCGCGCACAGCACCGAGCCCACCGTGACGATCAGGCTGTTCATCAGGTAGGTCGGGAAGTTGTCCTTGCCCAGCGCGGTGGCGAAGTTGCCGAACGAGAACGACGTCGGGATCAGGTCGTACTTCGGCGAGAGGATCTGGCCGGGCGATCTCAGCGACGTGACGAACATCCAGTACGTCGGGAAGACGATGGCCAGCGCCACCAGGACGCCGACGACCGACAGCGCGATCCGCTGCGGCAGCGATTTCCTCACTTGAGATCACCTTCCGGGGTCCGGACGAGCAGCTGGATGTACCGGCCGGTGATGAGCGCCAGCACGATCAGCATCAGCGTCGCGATCGCGCCCGCCGCGCCGAAGTGGTTGCCCGCGATGCCCTTGAGGTACAGGACGACGGCCAGGGTGGTGCTCCCGCCGTCGGGCCCGCCCTCGCGGATCGCCCAGATCTGGGCGAAGGCGTTGAAGTCCCACAGGACCGACAGGAACGTCACCATGGTGGTGATCGGCCGGATGGCGGGCCAGGTGACCGCGCGGAAGGTCTGCCACGCGCTGGCGCCGTCGATGCCGGCGGCCTCGTACTGCTCGCGCGGGACACCGATGATGCCCGCGTACAGCGAGAACGTCACGAACGGCACGGCCTGCCACACGATCAGCAGCCCGATCACGGTCAGCGTGCTGGGCCCGCTGGAGAACCACGAGAACCCGATGAAGCCGTGGAAGCCCAGCCGGTCCAGCGTCTTGTTGAGGATGCCGTACTGCTGGTCGAAGATCCACTGGAACACCGTGGTCGTGGCGATCACCGGGGTGGCCCAGGCGAGCACCAGCGTCACCTGCACCATGATCCGCACGACCGGGCCGAGGTGGCGCATCAGCACCGCGAGCAGGAGACCGCCGAGGATGGTGGCGGCCACGATGGCGGCGGTGAACACCAGGGTCCGGACGGTGATCGTCCAGAACTCCGGGTCGGAGAGCGTGTTCGTGTAGTTGTCGAACCCGATCCAGATCATCTTGCCGGAGACGAGCTGGCCGATGTCGAGCTTGCGGAAGCTGATCGCGAGCACCTGGACCAGCGGCCAGGCGAGCAGCACCAGGATGGCCGCCAGCGCCGGGAGCAGCAGCAGGTACGGGAGCAGCCGGTCGCCGAACCGGCCCCGCCTGCGCTTGGTGACCCGGGTGTCGCGCGGCGATGCCGGCGGGGTGGCCCCCGCCGGCATCGTCACATTCGCGGTCGCGGTCATCCGCCGATGAGCTTGTTGAGCGCTGCGTTGGCGTCGGCGGTCGCCTGGTCGAGCGTCTTCTTGCCGGTCAGGTACGCGGTCAGCATGTCCTTGACCGGGTTCTGGCCGGACTCCACGTCACCCCACTTCGGGCTGGCCGGCACGGCCTTGCCGTTGGCCGAAGCCTTGGCCATCACGCTGCCCAGCGGGTCCTTGTCCAGGCCGGTGAGGTCGGTCGACGTGCCGGGCACGACGCCGGCGGCGGCGAGCTGGCTCTGGTACTTCGGGCTGGAGAGCAGCTTGATGTACTCCTTGGCCGCGGCCGCGTTCTTGCTGTTGGCCGGGATCGCCAGGTTGGAGCCGCCCAGGAAGACCGGGGCGGCCTGGCCCGCGGTCTTGCTCGGGATCGCGAAGGCGCCGGTCTTGCCGGTCAGGCTCGCGTCGGTCTTGGCCGCGGTCGCCAGCTCCCACGGGAGGCCGATCATCATGGCCACCTTGCCGGCGCCGTAGACGGTCGCTTGCTGCGGCTTGGCCTCGTCGGCGTCCTTCGGCGCCTTGGTGCCGGAGGTGTCGACGAGCTTCTTGTAGAACTCCAGGCCGGCCTTGGCCTCGGGGGTGTCCAGGCTCGCCTTGTAGTTCTTGCCGTCGGCCTTGGCGATGTCCCCGCCGTTGTCCCAGATGAACGACAGCAGCGCGTACCAGTTCTGGCCCGGCATGTAGAGCGCCTGGAAGTCGGGGTCGGAGCCGAACTTGGTCTTCAGCTTGCCGATCGCGTCGATCCACTCGTCGTTCGACGTCGGCGTCTTGGTGATGCCGGCCTGCTCGAACATGTCCTTGCGGTAGATGACCTCACGGTTGGCCGCGTAGAACGGCACGCCGTAGACCTTGCCGTCGTAGCTGCCCGAGTCGGCGAGACCCTTGAGCCACTGCGCCCCGTTGAAGCTGTCCTTGTCGGCGGTCAGGTCGGTCAGGACGCCTTCCTGCGCGGCGAACGCCGCGGTCTGCGTGTTGCCGATCTCGATGACGTCCGGCGGCGCGCCGCTGGCCAGCGCGGTGGTCAGCTTCTGCTGGATGCCGTCCCACTGCTGGACCTCGTACTTGACCTTGACGCCGGGGTGCGCGGCCTCGAACTCCTTGTTGAGCGCGCCGGTCAGCGTCTCCGGCGCGGAGCCGGTCATCAGCCAGACCGTGACGGTCCCGCTCAGCGGTGCATTGCCGCTCGACGAGGCCGCGGTGTCCGAGCCACCGGAGCCCGCGCAGCCCGCGGTCGCGAGCGTGAGTGCGGCGGCGCCCGCCGCCAGCTTGAGCCAGCGTTTCACTCGATGCCGTCCTTTCCATGCCCGGCCACCGCGGCCGGACGCCCCAAATGGTGTAGACCAATGTTGGGGTTAGAGTGGTACGTACCACAGGCCCTGTCAAGGCGGTTGCCGGAACGTTGTAAACGCATGCGGGGAGTAGCCGGGCGGTCACCGGCCACCGGCGGCGGGCGCCAGAAGTCGTCCGGATAGGAAGGCGTCCCGGCCGTTTTTCACCGCTGGGGCACGGGAATTCCGCGCGCCCGCAGGCGCCGGGCACGACGAAAACCGCCCCGGGAAAGAAATCCCGGGGCGGCGATGGTGCTCAGGCCGGCGTTTTCGCCGGTGGGGCCGCGTGTCGGCGGGCGCGGTGGGCGGCCATCCGCACCGGCGCGTTGCTCACGCCGTACCCCCGGTACCCGCCGATCCGCTGGACCACCTCGAAGAACACCCGCGCCCCGGCCAGCGCGGTGTAGAAGTGCAGGAACTCGCCGCCGGTGTCCCGGTCGTACAGCACCGAGTGCTCCCGCAGCGCGGCCAGCCGCTCGGCCGGCAGGTCCAGGCGGGCATCGAGGTCGTCGTAGTAGTTGCCGGGGATCTCCAGCAGGGGCGCGCCGGCCGCACGCATGGCCGCGGCCGCCGCCACCGCGTCCGTGCAGGCGAACGCCACGTGCTGCGGTTCCGGGACGGCCGGCGCCCACTCGCCGCGGCGGACCACGGCGCTGTCCAGCGTCAGCCGGACCGCCCCCGCCGCCACCGCGCGGCTGCGCACCAGCCCGAACGGCGCCGCGAACTCGGCCACCGGGGACGGCGTCAGCCCGAACACCGAGCGGTAGAACAGCGCCGCCTCCTCGAAGTGGTCGAAGGGCTGGGTGAGGGCCACGTGATCGATTCCGAAGACTCCCGCGCCGGGCGCCGTTTCGCCGGTGGGCGTGAAGTCGTCCCGCCAGTCGTCACCGCAGAGGAACACCTGGGTGCCGTCCGGCGCCGCGACCGACGCCAGGTCGGCCTCGCGCGGGCCGCGCACCCGCGGCAGGACCGGCGCGAGCAGGGCTTCGGCGCGGCGGGCGGAGCGGACCGGGTCGGTGCTCGCCAGCGCGACCGCCCCGACGGCACCGTGGGCCGCGCCGCCTTCGTTGACCACCACCCGCGCGTCGCCCTGCTCCCACAGCTCGACCGGCTTGGTCCGGTGCACGCCGGTGCGGGCGAACCCGAGCGACGCCAGGATCCGGCCCGCGCCCGGGTCGGTGACGACCTCGGCGAACGCGTGGCCGGTCAGCGCAGGCGCGGCCGGCAGCTCCCGCACGCCGAGAGATTCCTTCAAGGCCAGCAGCGAGCGCAGCGCGTCGACCGCGGCCGGACGCGGGTCGGCCTGGCGGAAGACGTCGTTGAAGACTTCCAGGGACAGCGGCCCGCGGTAGCCCGTGGCGAGGACGTGCCCGGTGAACGCGGTGAGGTCGAAGTCGCCCTGGCCGGGGAAGAGCCGGTGGTGGCGGCTCCACGGCAGGACGTCCATCGGCAGCTTCGGCGCGTCGGCGAGCTGGAGGAAGAAGATCTTGTCGCCGGGGATCGCGCGGATCGGCACCGGGTCGTGGCCCTTCGACAGGATGTGGAAGCTGTCCAGGCAGACGCCGAGCGCGGGGTGCGCGGCGCGGCGGACGATGCGCCAGGCGTGCTCGTACCCGCTGACGTGCCGGCCCCAGGCCAGGGCTTCGTAGGCGACCCGCAGGCCGCGCGTACCGGCCAGCTCCGCCAGCGCGTGCAGTTGTTCCGCGGCCAGTTCGTCGTCGTCGATCGCCTCCGGCGAGACCGACGAGCAGACCAGGATCGTGCCGGCGCCGAGGTCGGCCATGACGTCGAACTTGCGCGCGGCCCGGCGCAGGTTGGCCGCGTGCTGTGGCGGCGGGACGGCTTCGAAGTCGCGGAACGGCTGGTAGAGGTCAACCGACAGGCCGAGGTCGGCGCACCGCCGGCGGATTTCGGCCGGGCTCGACGGGGAGACCAGCAGGTCGTTCTCGAACAGCTCGACGCCGTCGAACCCGGCCGCCGCGGCGGCGGCGAGCTTGTCCTCCAGGGTGCCGGACAGGCAGACGGTGGCGATGGCGGTGCGCGGTTCAGGCGGCACGGGCGGCCTTCCCTTCCAGGGCGTCGAAGTGGCGCAGCATCCGCGCCGGGTCGGGTTCGGCGCCGGTGAACAGCCGGAACGATTCGGCGGCCTGGAACACGACCATGCCGCCGCCGTGCAGCACCCGGCAGCCGCGGGCCCGCGCGGCGGCCAGCAGCGCGGTCTCCAGGGGGCGGTAGACGATGTCGGCGACCCACAGCCCCGGGTGCAGCAGCTCGGCCGGCACCGGCGAGCCCGGGTGGGCCGCCATCCCGGTCGGGGTGGCGTGCACGAGACCGTCGGCGCCTTCGAGCGCGGTCAGGTCGCCGGTTCGCGCGCGGCCGGGGCCGAACCGCCGCTCGAGCGCCCCGGCCAGGCGGGCGCTCCGGTCGCCGTCGACGTCGTGGACGGTGAGCCGGCCGGTGCCGAGGGAGAGGAGGGCGTGCGCGACCGCGGCGCCCGCTCCCCCGGCACCGAGCAGGACGACGTCGTCCAGCGGCGCGTCGGGCAGGCCGCGGGTGAGGCTGCGGGCGAACCCGGTGGCGTCGGTGTTGTGGCCGATCGCGCGGTGGTTCCGGAAGACGACGGTGTTGACCGCGCCGAGGGCTTCGGCCTCCGGCGAGAGCTCGTCGAGGTGCGGCAGCACGGCTTGTTTGGCCGGGTGGGTGACGTTGAGGCCGTCGAACCCGGCGAGCCGGGCGGCGGCGAGGACGCCGGCGACCGGGCGGCGCAGGACGTCGAGGTCCAGCAGCCGGTAGACGTAGCGGAGGCCGAGCTCGTCGGCCTCGCGTTCGTGCAGGGCCGGGCTGGCGGACGGCCCGATGCCCGTGCCGACGAGTCCGATCAGGTAGCTGGTCACGCGGCGCCCTCCGGCCATTAATGTACGAACTAGTCCGTTCACGGTAGCGCGGCGTGCGGCCGGGCGGAAGGGCTGGGCTAGAGTAGGGCCCGTCGACCTGCGCGGGAAGGAGCCCGGTGGCCGCACCATCGTCGGAGGCCGAGCGCCAGCGGGACAAGGAGCGGACCCGCGCCGACATCCTCACCGTGGCCACGCGCGAGTTCGCGGACAAGGGCTACACCGGCGCCCGGGTCGACGAGATCGCCGCCCGCACCAGCACCACCAAGCGGATGATCTACTACTACTTCGGCGGCAAGGAAGGGCTTTACATCGCCGTACTGGAGCGCGCGTACTCCGCGCTCCGAGCGTCGGAACAGCAACTCGACGTCGAGCACCTCGAGCCAGAGGACGCCCTGCGGCAGCTGGCCGCGCTGACCTTCGACCACCACGAGGCGAACCCGGACTTCATCCGGCTGGTCAGCATCGAGAACATCCACCACGCGGAGCACCTGTCGCAGTCGGAGATCCTGGCCGGCCTGGCCGACCCGGCGCTCGGCGGGATCACCCGGATCCTCGAGCGCGGCCGGGCGGCCGGCCTGTTCCGGGAGGACGTCGACGCGCTCGACGTGCACATGGTGATCAGCTCGTTCTGCGTCTTCCGGCTGGCGAACCGCCACACGTTCCAGGCGATCTTCGGCCGCGACATGCTGGACCCGGCCCGTCGCGACCACTACCGCACCATGCTGGGCGACTTGCTGATCGAGTACCTGACGGCTCGCTGAGCCCAAGCCGCCCACCAGCGAAAAAGGATCTCTTGACACCCGGCGCCCCGGTCTCGCACTCTTTATTAACTAACTAGACCGTACATTGCTTCCCCGCCGCAGTCTGAGCAACGAAGCACGGACGTCAGGAGCACCTCCCCGTGACCGGATCGATGCCCCGCAAGGCGGCGCTGGCCGCCTGGATCGGCAGCGCGCTCGAGTACTACGACTTCTTCATCTACGGCACCGCCGCCGCGCTCGTGTTCGGCAAGGTGTTCTTCCCCGCCTCCTCCCCCGCCACCGGCACCCTCCTGGCCCTGGCCACCTTCGGCGTCGGCTACCTCGCCCGGCCGGTCGGCGCGTTCGTCCTCGGCCACGTCGGCGACCGGTTCGGCCGCAAGCGCGTGCTCGTCTTCACCCTGCTGCTCATGGGCTTCGCGACGTTCTGCGTCGGCTGCCTGCCGACGTACGCGAGTGTCGGCGTGCTCGCCCCGGTGCTGCTGGTCGTTCTCCGGCTGCTGCAAGGCCTTTCCGCGGCCGGCGAGCAGGCCGGCGCGAATTCGATGTCCCTGGAGCACGCCCCCGAACACCGGCGCGCCTACTTCACCAGCTTCACCTTGAGCGGCACGCAGGCCGGCCAGATCCTGGCCACCGCGATCTTCCTGCCGGTCGCCGCACTCCCCCAGGAGGATCTGCTGACCTGGGGCTGGCGGCTGCCGTTCTGGGGCAGCGCGCTCGTCGTGGTCGTCGGCTTCGTGATCCGGCGCAAGCTCGACGAGACGCCGGTGTTCGAACGCACCGAGGTCGCGAAACTGCCGGTCGCGCTGCTGTTCCGGCACCACTGGGCGGACGTGCTGCGGGTGGTCGTCGCGGCCACCATCGCCTCGGTGAGCACCATCTTCACCGTCTACGCGCTGAGCTACGCGGTCAACACGATCGGCCTGTCCCGCACCCCGATGCTCTGGGTCGGCGTGCTCGCGAACGTCGTCGCGCTGGCGGCGATCCCGCTGCTGGCCGGGCTCGCCGACCGGGTCGGGCGCAAACCGGTGTTCATCACCGGCTGCCTGGCCTGCGGTGTGCTGATCTTCCCGTACCTGTGGTCGATTTCGATCGGCTCGTACGCGCTGCTGTTCGTCCTCGGCATCGTGCTGTTCGGGGTGGCGTACTCCGGGATCAACGGCGTCTGGCCGTCGCTGTACGGCGAGATGTTCAGCGCGCGGGTCCGCCTGTCCGGCATGGCGATCGGCACCCAGATCGGCTTCGCGGTGGCCGGGTTCGCGCCCAGCGTCGTGGCGGCGATCGGGTCCGGCAAGGAGGACTGGCTCGGCGTCGCGATCTTCACCGCGGCGGTGTGCGTGGTCGCGGCACTGGCCGCGGCGACGGCCCGGGAGACCTACCGGGTGCCGACCGCGCACCTGGGCGGCGTCGCGCCCGCGGCACCGTCCACTGTGGTCGCGTCCACTGTGGACGGTTAGAACGGGACGCCGGCCGCGGCGGCGAGCGCCCGCACCGCGGTCCACAACCCGGCGCCGGCGGTCGCGAGGCCCCCGGCGTCCCGGAGCAGATCCCGGGCCCGGCGCACCTTCGCGCCCACGCCGGTTCCGCCGTGCACGACGTCCCGGTCGACCTCGTCGAGGGCGTCGTGCACGGCGTCCTTCGTGGCCGGCGGCAACCGGGCCGCGTCGAGTTCCGCGCGGACCGACCGCACCAGCGACGCGACCTGCCGCGCGTCGAGGCCGCGGTGGATCTGCTGATGTCCACCGTGGACGGTGTTGATGTCGCCGTGGACGGCGTTGTTGACCGTCCCGGCCCGGACGTCGCCGTGGAAGTGGATGCCGTCCACTACCGCCTCCTGTTCCGGCGCCGCTCGCGCGCCGCCTTGGCCATGACCAGCCCGATCATCGCCACCACCCCGCCGAGCCCGAAGAGCGCGAAGCCGATCGCCCCGAGCGGCACGCCGTCGAAGACCTCCGGGCCGAGCAGCGGTGGCGGCGCGTCGAACGACCCCGACGAGACCGAATCGGACCCCGCCTTGATGAAGCGGAAGATCACCGACGCCCAGATCGCGAACCCGGCCAGCACCATGAGCAACCCGAGCACCATGACCGCGCGGCCGGCGCCCCGCCCGGTGGCCAGTTCCGAGATCAATTGCCCTTCGGGGGTGCTGAACTCGTACTTGTGGTGCTGACGGTTGTCGTAGCTGTTGTTGACATCGCGCCCGGCGTTGTTGATGGTCCCCGCGGACACGTCGCCGAACGAGACCCCGCCGGACGACCGCTGCCAGCTCCGCGTCTGCTGCCCACCGCCGTCCCCGTCGGAGTAGACCGCGGCGACCGGGCCGAACTCGAGCCGGTCACCGTGGCGGAGCGGGTGGTCCTGCCGCGGCGCCAGCCGCCGCCCGTTGACCCAGGTCCCGTTCCGCGACCCGGCGTCGGCCACCCAGGTGCCGCGCGCGTCCTGGCGGATCCAGGCGTGCCGCAGCGAAACCTGGTCCGAGGGCAACCGCAGGTCCGCGTCGGGCCCGCGCCCCACCAGCCACGAGCCCCGGCGCACCACCAAGCGCACCCCGGACCCGCCGACCGCCTCGATCCTCGCCCCGGCCATCGGCTCTCCTCCCGCCGCACGGCTCCCTGCCTCTCAAGGAAGAGCCGCGCGGCGGCCGGGGGATATAGGGCGAACGGGTGAACCCGTTCAGACCTTCGGGGCCGGAACTCGAATCCGACGCTTTCAGCCTTCCTGGTACTCGGCCCACGACGGCACCCGGCCGTTCCCGGTCCGGAGGAAGCTGTGCGGCTCCAGCAGGAGCGCCTGGATCCGGGGGAACAGGTGCGTCAGCGGCCCGTGGCAGCGGGGATTCCAGTCCCACAGCCAGTCGACCATGTCGTCCACGGAGTTCAGGACCCGGTCCTCCGGGCCACCACCGTCGAACCGGTCGTGGAACCGCCGAGCCGCATCGTGGTCCCCGAGCTGCCCGAAGTACTCGTCGGCTTTCCCCATCACCATCACGAACACCCGCTCGATCAAGTTGCCGACGTTCTCCGGCGTCGCCGGGACGCCCGTCTCGGTCAGCAGGTCCAGGTAGAAGCCGGGGTACAGGATCGGGACGGCCCGGCCACCCGCCGTCGCGAGCTCCGAGGGGAGTCCCACCGGCGGGCGGCGCCGGGCCAGCTTCTCGATCGCCTCCCCGACCGAGTATGCGACGCCGGGGCGCTGGAACTTGACCACGGTCCCCGGACCCTCGACCACGAGGTGGAACGACCCCGTGCCGCTCGGGCGCACGTCGACGTCCCGGATCTCCTCCGGCACGACCGTGCGATCCAGCACCCGGCCACCCTTCCGCGTGACAAGCAAACGGCGGTCGGTCACCACGAGGGTGTGCGTCGCCGTGAAGTCCTCCACAGCGATCAGCCGGACGGTCTCACCGTCCTCGAGGTACAACCGGATGTCCTGCTCGCCCTTGGCGACCATCCGGCGGTGGTGCGACGCGTCATCGGCCAACGCGGCACGGAAGTCCTCCGACAACGATTCTCCGCCTCCGAAGAGTCCCACGACCATTCTCCTTCCTTGGACAAGCCGGGCAAACCACTGATCAGTCGATGTTTCGGCGGGAGCTGTTACGATCACGTGGTTACGATTCCGGACGACGAGAGGGCTGTGATCGTGAAACCTTCGTCCGCATTCCTGTCCGGCCGCCGGGATCAGGTCCGGATCTCGTTCAGCGTCCTGCTCCGCATCGTCGATGACGACCGTTTCGTGCTGTTCGACGCCCCCAAACGCCCGGGCGCCTACGGACCACCGGGCGGGGTGATCAAGTTCTTTCCCCCGGCCGCCCGGATCCTGGACGAGCTCGGATTCCAGGCGGAGCGCACCGGATCCCCACACCGCAAACTGAAAGCGGACCTGCGCGGCACTCTCCCGGCCCGCGCGCTGCGCCGGTTCCGGACCTGGTTCGCCTCCGGGGCGTACCGCGAGACCGCCGACGAATGCTTACGTCGCGAACTGCGCGAAGAGCTCGCCGAGGTCGGCGTCGACGGATGGGACGACGTGGTTTCGGAATTGGACTTCACCTCCGTGCGCTCAGTGCGCGAGGGTCCGCTGGCCGTACCCGGAAAAAATTACCGGCAAGTGCGCGGATTCGACGTTCGCGCGTTGGCGATGACCAATTCCGCCGCCCGGCGTCTGAGCCGGCACCTGACCGAAGCCGGAGAAGACGACGCATATCCGGGCGTCCTGCTGGCCGGTTTGGCCGACATCACCCACGGCCGCCTCGGTCGAGCTCTGATCGCCCCGCAGACCGCGCTCCTCGCGGGTCCGTCGCGGCTCGCCCCGGACCTGCCGGCGCTGCGATGACCGCCTCCGCACGGCGCGTCGCCGAGCTCCGCACCCCCTCGCGAAAACGTGCCCTCGGCGAAGTTCGGCTCGACTTGCCGACAGCGCACCACGCGACGCCAGACGAGCTGGCCGACGAGATGCCCGACGGCATGGGGCTGGTGGAGTTCCGCCAGCGGTACGCACTGGAACCTGTCGCCGGCCGCGCCAGGATCGCCGCCACGTATCTGATCGCCGAATTCTCCGATCCCCGGGTGCGCATCCACGCGCTGTCGGGCGTGACCGCCGAGCCCGTCACGGACATGGTCGTTTCCGACCTGCCGCAAGGGTGCGGCTGGCTGGTCGGCGATCCGGTCGGCGTGACCACGGCGCCCCGGACCGGCGAAGTCCGGGCTACCCTCTGGGTTCCGCAGGACCACGCAGAGCTCGCCGGAGTCAACCGCTTCGACAGCACCATCCTGCGCCCGGCTTGGCATCGCCGACGGCTTCACGCCGGCATCGATCCGGTTCAGTTCGCCGTCGCGCTGCCGGCCGGGTGGGCACGGCACCCGCCGCCACCGCCGCACCCGGTCAGCCACCGGAAGCCGGCTGTGCGCCTGTGCATGGCTGCCGACACTGTCGCCTACGGCCGGCTCACCACCAGTGAAGCCGCGCGGACGCAGGAACGGCTCGTGGGGGTCCTGGCCGAAGCGAGGCGGGCTGCCGGAATCACGGAACGTGAGGTCGACCTCCAACCTTCCGGCGACGGCCAGTTCGCGATCCTGCCGACCGGGCTGGACGAAACGGTCGTCATCCCTCGGCTCGTCGAGGGCGTCCGGTCCGCGCTGGCCACCGCCAACGCGGACCTGAGCGACCGGGCACGGCTGCGGCTGCGGGTCGCGCTGCACCGAGGCCACGTCGCCCCGGGCGTGAACGGCTGGGTCGGCACCGCGACCATCGCCGTGCACCGGCTGCTCGACTGCGCGCCGCTGCGCAGCCGGCTCGCCCGGGACCGCTCGGCCGATTTTGCGCTGATCGTCGCGGACGTGGTCTTCAGGGACGTCATCGCGGCCACCGGAGGCGAGCTCGATCCGGCGGAGTTCGAGCCGGTCGACGCAGTCCTTCCCGATAAGGGTTTCGCCGAACGAGCCTGGGTGCATGCACCACGGTCGTGACCCGCTCATGGGCCGCGGTACAGCACCGGGACGTTCCGCCCGTGGAGGCGTTCGTCGCCCATCGCCAGTGCGGCCCTGGCCATCCGGAACGCGGGCTCGATCGCCAAGCCCGCGGCCAGCGCCTGGTAGAACCCCACGCTGAAGTCCGTCGCCGAGCGGTCACCGAGCCAGCTGCGCATGCCGATGACGTAGCCGACGTGCTGGGCGAGGGCTTCGGCCAGCCGTGCGCTGTGACAAGCGTTGACGATCACGCACTCGACGGTGTCGGAGACTTCTTCGAACAAGGCGGCCAGACCCGGCACCGAGAGCAGCCGCCCTTCACCGCCCGCGGCCTCGGCGAGGAACTGCCCGTCGTCGCTGCCGTGCCCCGAAAAGTGGACGATCCGCGGCGAGAAGTCCAGGAGAGCCTGCGTCAGGTCCCGCACTCGCAAGGCACCGCGTTCGTGAAGCACGAACCGCTCCCGGTGCTCGCCCATCCGGAGCGCTTCCCGCACGTCCCGAAGTTCGGCGTCCCACCTGATCCGCTCGGTGTCCGTCGGGTTCGCCGCGAGGTAGAGGATCTCCACGCTACCGGACCGTTGCTGGCCGACGTGCCCCACGGCGACCGTTCGCCGGACCCCGCGCTCGACCCGGCCGCCGGCCCCGTTCGCGCACTCCGCCGTGAGGTGGACGGGTACGGCCCGCCCCGGTTCCCTGGCCAGAACGTGGAATTCGAACGGTTCCCGCTCCGCGGGCGGGAGGTGGCCGAGTGAGACGGCGACTCCCTTCGGGTCGACCGAAAACGGCCCCTGGAGGCCGAGTCGGCCCCAGGTGATGGCCGTGGCTCCGGTATTGACGATCTCACCCTTGATGGCGTCCCACTCCCCGCAGGCAACGCGCACGGTCGACAGTTCGATCTCGAACTTCGGCGGTTCCTCGGGCGGCTGCACCACGGCCTCCGAAACTTCGAGCACCGCCGCGAAGTCGGTGATCCGGTGACCGTTGCCGACTTCGTCGCGGAAGGAGAAGTTCGTGCTGGTCGCCGTCCACGGCCCCGCGCGCAGCGGCCGGACCTTGACCGTCGTCGTCCACTCGGTACCGGCGTCGAGCCGGGGCACCGAGAACTCCTTGTTGCCTCGCAGGGCCGGGATCTGGGCGGGCAGCCGCAGGGCGAAGTGGATGTTCGTGCACATCCGCGGACCGTCGTTGCGCAGGTGCACGACGATGTTCGAGTCCTGGCCGGCGTAGAGGCCGTCGGTGGTGATTTCGGCGCGGATCATCGCGGCCTCCCGTTCATGAGCGCGGCCCGGGGGTGGTGGTCCCGGCGGCAGCTTTCACAGTGGACGGCGATCCGGTCCACCGGGATCAGGCCGATGGAGTCCATCGCCGCGGAGGTGTCCACTGCGAAGGCGTCGTCGAGCACGGCCTGCTGGTGCAACCGGCAAAGCGGTTTCCCGCAGTGATGGCAGACAGCGTCGACCACGACCTTTCCCGCGCTGTCTTCTTCGGCGTCGCAGTCACTGCACTTCCACGCCATTTCACCCCTCCCAGCTCTGCTTACCGCCATAGCCGTCGGCCAGGTCGGCGATGTCGCGATCGATGCGGGCGATGAAGTCCCGGCAGGCGTCTTCGGAAATCTGCCGCTCCAGCAACGCGTCCTCGAATCTCTCGCGCCGCTGGTTCAATTGTCGAATCCGCGCGTCCGACGCCGGCTGCCCCGTTCCGATGCGGTGCTCGTCGGGCGGCCGGCTCGCCCTGCGCTGCTGGAGGGTCTCCGAGATGATGCCCTGCAACCCGTACCAAACGGACTCGATCTCGTCCTCCATTTCCTTGCTCGCGAATGCGCCTTTAACGTACAACCGCACCTTGGTGTTGCCGGCTTCCGCGCGGATGTCGCTGCCGTAGACCTCCTCACCGGTCAGCACGAGGTGGAAGTCGACCGGGTAGACGCCGAAGTAACGGCGGCCGGCGACGTCCCAGGCCCGGTTGACGAGGTCGGCGCGGCCGCGATCCCGCGGCGGGCTCTCGATGACCCGCTTGACGTAGTACCCGTCCGCGCTCATCGCGTCGGTGAGGGCAATGAGCGTGTCGTGATCCGGGATCACGCCGGGGAACTCGTGCGTTTCGGGGATCCGTACCGGGTCGTCCTTGCGGGGATCCGGGACGACCCGGATGTCCTGGTAACGGACGCCGTTCAGGCTCAGTTCGACATCCGCGGTGACTTCGGTCTTGACGTCGGTGTACCGGCCGCCGCGCCGTCGTCCGCCGAGCGGCTCGAACAGGTCCACCCCTTCCAGCCCGGAGAGCGCCCCGCGGAACGAGACGACCAGCGATCCCTTGATCACATCGGTCAGTCTGATCTGCTCCTCGAAGTGGGCGGCGAGCGTCAACCGGCGTTTGTCCTGGTCCAGGGGAAGCTGTTTCCACTCGATGAGCCGGCGTCCGCTGTCCGGATCGACCCGGCCGCCGACCGTCGCGCCCTCGACGTATTCGACGTTCCCCCACGCGGCCGGTACGTAGAGCGTCAGTCGTTCGACGCGGTCGGCATCGAGACCCGACTCCGCTGAGGGCCAGTTGCCCAGCCACTGCAGGTCCAGCTGAAGGGTGCGCTGGTCGGACTCCGGCATGAGCGCCGGGGTGAGCCACAACGGGATCTCGCTCCGGCCCGGCACCCCCGTGACGCGGTGTCCCAGCCGTACCTGCCACTTGGCGCTCACCGGTACGTCCTGGGAAGTCAGGAACCGCTGCGTCCCCACCAGGCCGGCCAGCGGGACGACCGGACCGCCGACCCGGTCGGTGAACTCGAGTCCGACCGGTCCGCGAAGCACCAGGAAGCCCGCCGAGAACGGCACGCCCTCGCGGCTTTCCAGCCGGAACTTCTTGCAGTACTCACGCAACCGGTCCTGGTCCGGGCGACCGAAGGTCATCTCGACTTGGATGTGACCGTTGACCGGCGTCACCGACGTCCGGTAGGTGCCGTCCACGTCGAGGACCAGTTCACCACGGAGGACTTCCCGTACTTCGACCGAGTCGATACTGGGCACGACCGGCAGCGAAGGCCGGGCCAGCAGCGCGGCTCGATCGCGGCGCCGATCCACGTACCGGATCAGACCGGCAGCGCCGACACTTCCGAGCACGAGGACGACTCCGGCGAGCGGGAGCACGAACAGCAGCAGCGAACCCGCCGCCGCGATACCACCCACCACGTAGTACATCTGCCGGAGTGACGCCCGCACGACGTGGTCGTGGGCAGCGCAGTGATGTGGCTGGATCCGGCGCAGTCCCAATCCCTCGAATTCACTCGTGACCGCCGGTTTGCGAACGTGCCGCCGGCACAGGGGCCGGCCGCAGTGGTGGCAGACCGCGGCGATCTTGACCGAACCGCAGCTGTGGCAGCGGACGCGGGGCGCCCGTTCGCGGAGTTCATAGGGCATTCGGTGGCACTCCTCGTCGAGTCCCGGGTTTCACCGCAGTGCCCGGATCCGGTCGAACCGGTCGCGGACCGCGGCGTGCAGCGCGTTCATCTCGCGCGTCACCGCACGGCTGGCCCGCGGCAGCTCGCCGTACATGAACACCTTCAGCTCCCCGCTGGGCAGCTTGCTGGTGTAGGAATGGCCACCCGGCTTGTGCACCGTGCGCTCGGTCTCGTGGTGGCTTCCCTCCACGAGGATGATCAGGTTCATCGTCTCCGGCCCCTCGGCCCGCTTGGCCCGGCCGTGCCACCGGCTCGCGCCACCCGGCTCGGACATCTCCCGGAACGTGACGTCGAATCCCCGGTCGGCGAGCGCGTTCTCGATGTCGGCGATGCGGCCCTGCTCCGGAATGACCTCGTCGAAGTGGAGGTGCTGATGAGGCATGAGCTTTCGCCGGGCGAAAGCCTCGCCCAAGATCACGTGGACCCGCGAGGTCAGCTTGCTGCGCTCCCGGAGACGGTCGTCGACCAACCGGCCGGCGCAGTCGAAAAGCCGGGTCCGCATGCCCGAGAGCAGGTAGTCCGGGATTTCGATCTCGACCGCGCCGTCGAGGCTCGGCTGCCGGTACAGTTCTCCGGGCTGGCGGATCGAGACGACCATGGCGTCACTGATGAACCGCAGCTCGTCGTCCCGCCGCTGGTCGTTCGCCCGCATGGGCACGTCCCGCCACTCGATGGTCCGGGCCACCGGGTTGTACGTGATGGGGCGCTCGCCACCGGCCGCGTCCGGCTCTTCGACCTTCAAGACGTGCAGGGACGTGATCGTGGGCCAATCGAGAGAGATCCGGTTGATGACCGGGGACGGCTCGGGCCGGTCACTCCGCCAGGGGATGGTCAGCGCGACCCGGACCCGGAGCCAGAGGAAGGGCCGGAAGTTCGGCTGCTGCGAAACGTGGACCAGGTCCGGCGCATCCTGGGTCGTGATCGCGCCCCCGAGCGTATCCGGGTCGAGCAGGTCGATTTGGACCTTCACCGGGTACACCTCGAGCAGCCCCGGATCGGGCCGGTATTCGTGCCAGATCACGCCGGCTTGGCGATCCCGGCGCAGCTCGTGCCAGCCGCCGGGGGCGTCGCGTCCGACGATCGGTATCTCGATCGGCAGGGCGCCGTAGCTGTCGTCCAGGCCCAGCACCGCTCCCAGATCCGTGTGCTGGTGCCCGGTGAAAGCCAGGTGACCGATCACCGCGTTCCGCGGGTCCTTTCCCCCGGCTTCGACTGTGGGTGCCACATCGGCACAGGCCTGACGGGTGAAGTGGTCGGCCCCGTCGAACGGCACGACGATCTCGATCCGCCCGGTCGGCGCTCCGACGCGGTCGATCGACGGATTCCGGGAGATCTCCTGCTCGTAGTGATGGCACTCGGTCACCGTGACGTGCTCCGGGTGTGCTCTCGCGAACAACCGGTCGCCGGCGGACGGGCCGGCGCGGCCCGTCGCGAGCACGCTGAACAGGGAGCGGAACTTCCGGCGGAACAGGTCGCGAGGCTTCGGCATGTGCACTCTTTCGGACGACTCTTTCGGGTGGCTCATGCTGACGCGGATCACTCTGTGACAGATCACGACGGGCGACGCCGTACTAGTACGGGATTCCGCCAGGAAGTTCCCCGAATCGGCGGAGGCCGGACAGGTCGGTGATCAGCACGCGCCGGTAGCGGCGGCCCAGTACCCCTTCCGACTCGAGCCGCCGGAAGGCCTTTTCGACCGTGCTCAGCCCGGTGCCCGCCATCGAAGCGATCTCCGCCTGCGACAGCGGGATCCCGAGTTCCTGCCCCGTGGCCGTACCGTGCTGCTGCACGACGTCGAGCAGGACCCGGACGACCCGGACCGGTGCGGGACACACCACGAAGTCGATGCCCCTGCGGTCCGCGGACCGCAGGCGCTCGCTGAGCATCCGGGCCACCGCGAGGCTCACTTCGACGTTGCGGCCGAGGAAGTCGGCGAGCTGGGGACTGTGGATGATCCGGGCCTGCACGGCCGAACAGGTGACCACGTGGGCCGACCGCGGGCGGTGCTCCAGCGTCGCCATCTCGCCCAGCAGGTCGCCCGGACCGCGCACCGCGATGACGACGTCGCGGCCGCGTTCGGTGTCCACGACGACTTTGACGGCTCCCTGCAGGATCAGCAGCGAGTACCGGGCCGCGTCACCCTGCCGGATGACGCGCTGCTGAGCCGGGTAGCTGACCGGTGTGCCCAGGTCGAGCATGGCCTCGACATCCCGCCTGCGGAGACGGCCGAGGAGGGACGGGGGCGGCCAGGACGGGGCGTTCACCGGACGGACTGTGCCGGTCCCGGACGCGGCGGACCCCGTCCAAGAACGGGATTGCGCAGCTCAGTCCGGCAGGCCCGCGAGGAGCCGGAGCCGGGGCAGGTCCAGGATCGTCATCTTCCGGTAACCCGTTTCCAGCACCGACTTACGGCGCAGCTCGGTCAGCGACTTGTGCACGGTGGGCTCCGCCGCGCCGATCAAAGCCGCGAGTTCGGGCTGTGACAACGGGAACCCGATCTCCCAGCCTCGTGCTGTGCGGGTCCCGTGGGACCGCACGAGCGTGGCCAGTACGCGGGCGACTCGGACCGGGACGTCGTACCCGCTGAAGTCGATCCGGCGGTCGGTCGCCCATCGCAGCTTCGCCGCCACCGATCGGCTCACGGCGACCGCGGCATCCGGATGGTCTTTCAGGAATGCCTGGAAGACCGCTTGGGTCATCACCCGCGTGTTCACCAGGCCGACCGCCGTGACGGTCGCCGAACGCGGCCTGCCGTCCAGTCCGGCCAGCTCGCCGATCAGCTCGCCGGGAAACCGGACGGCCAGCAGGGCCCGGCCGCCGTCGGCGGTGTTCGCAGTGACCTTCACGCAGCCGGAGAGGAGCAGGATCACGTGCGTGGTCAGCTCCCCTTCCCGCACCAGGACGTCTCCGGCGCGGAACCGGCGTTCGGCCCCGACTCCCAGCAACGCCTGGACGGTGATCGCCGGCAGTGCGGCGAAGAGTCCCGGACCGGCCGAAGTCGTGTCCACCGCCGTCACACCTCCCCCACCGCTCCGGCTAACCCCAACAGGCCCGGCGGCACCACCACCAGGCCTCGTACCCGTTCGGCGTAGCGCTAGTCCCAATGCCGTGTAGTTAAGGCTTCGCCGTGCCTGTCAAGGTGACTGAAACGGGCAACGGAGTTCCTGTTAGAACAGCGTCGACCAAGATCGCTGAAGTACAGGAACTCCGTTGGACACCCAGTCTGTCATCACCCGTGCCGTCGCTGTGGCCGAGGGCCGGTTCGCACCGGGTCATCTCGGTGAGCTGACCCAGCTGGTCCCGTTCGACATGGTCGACGAGGCACTGGCCGAGACCCGCAAGGTCCAGTCCCGCATCAGAGATCTGCCCGCGAGGGTAGTGGTCTATCTGCTGCTGGCCGGCTGCCTGTTCCCGGAACTGGGCTACCGGCAGGTGTGGGACCGGCTGGTGTCCGGGCTGGACGGCATCGACGTCGCAGCACCGACGGCGGGTGCCTTGTGGCAGGCCCGCTGCCGGGTCGGCGTCGAGCCGCTGCGGTGGCTGTTCGATCTGCTGCGCGGCCCCGCCGCCGGCATCGCCACGACCGGCACCCGGTGGCGCGGGCTGCTGGTCACCGCACTCGACGGCACCACCATGACCGTCGCCGACAGCGCCGCCAACCTGACGGTATTCACCAAACCCGGCGGCTCCTCCCAGCCGCTCCTGCGGATGCTGGTGCTGGTCAGTTGCGGCACCCGCACCGTGCTGGACGCGGTGTTCGGACCGGCCACCCGCGGCGAGACCACCTACGCCGCCCGCCTGTCACACCGCGTGCGCGAAGGCACGATCGTGCTGGCCGACCGCGACTTCGCCGACGCCCGCCTCGCCACCACGATCGCCGGCAACGGCGCACACGTGCTGTTACGGGTCAAAGCCAACCGGAAACTGCCGCCGATACGCCGTCACGACGACGGCTCCTACTCCTCGCTGCTCGGCACGCTGCCGGTCCGGGTGATCAACGCCGAAGTCACCATCGCCACCAGCGCCGGACGCCGCACAGGCGTCTACCGCCTGGTCACCACCCTGCTCGACCACCACCGCTATCCCGCCTCCGGCCTGGTCACCCTCTATCACGAACGCTGGGAGATCGAGACCACCTACCTGGAGATCAAGTCCAGCATCCTCGGCGGACGGGTCCTGCGCGCCCGCACCCCAGACGGGGTGGACCAAGAGGTCCATGCCCTGCTGATCACCTACCAGCTCCTGCGCACCGCAATGGCCGATGCCACCAGCACACTCCCCGGCATCGACCCCGACCGAGCCGGGTTCACCGTCGCCCTGCACACCGCCCGCGACCAGATCGTCCAGGCCGCGGGCGTCATCGCCGGCACGGTGATCGACCTGATCGGGGTGATCGGCAGGCAGGTACTCGCCAACCTGCTGCCCGACCGCCGCATCCGGACCAGCCCCCGCGTCGTCAAACGCGCCATCTCTAAATACAACGCCCGAGGAACCATCGACCGAACCAGCTACAAAGCCACCATCAGCATCGACATCCTCGCCCCGCCAACCCCCTTGACGAACCAACCGAACCACTAACTACACGGCATTGGCGCTAGTCCGGGAGCAGCGCGCCGTGCCGGGTCTCCATCTCGAAGAGCAGCTCCTGGGCGAGGGAGCGCGGCCCGGCCGGGAGCGCCGCGTCCGAGAGCCGGTGCTTGAGCCACGACGCGATCGCGCCGGGCTCTCGAAGGTGTGCGGGCGTCGCAGGCCCGGGCACCCACTTGCGCAGTGTGTGCCGGGCCGCGGTGTCGAGCCGTCCGCCGTCGCCCGGCGCGGCCTCGACCACCGCGACCCAATCGCCCAGGTACCCCAGTGCGACGGCCTTCCCGTCCGCGACGCTGGGGTGCAGACCGGCGGGATCCACCTCCGCCAGGACCCGGAGCGCCGCGTCGGCTTCCCCGGCTTCGCGGGCCAGCTGGCCGTACGCCGACAGCATTTCCGCCAGTGGCGCCAGTTCCAGCGGACCGTACCGGCCCGAGGAGATCGTCGACGCCGTCGCGCCCTGGCTCCGGTCGGAGAGCAACCCGGCTATCTCCGGTAGCCCCTCGGTGAGCCCGGCCGCACACAGGGCGAGAGTCCGGACAACGGGTTCCTCGCTGCGATCGGTCAGCAGGAACCGACGGGCGTCCTCGCCGAGGGGCACGGGGTCGGCGCGGGCACCGTCGAGCGCCGTGCACCGGATGGCCAATTCGGCCACCGCGTCGGCCGCACCGCCGGCGAGGAGGGTGTCCAGTTCCCGGGAGTCCGGACGGGTGTAGGCGAGCATCGCCGTCCACGGCCAGTGCAGGCGTGCCGGGATCGCCCGCTCCCGCAACCTGCGCGCAGCGCTTCTGCTGACCCGGAAGCCACGGGCCGAGTCGGCCTGAGCCACTGCGTGGGCCAGCGCCGTCAAGCCCTCGATCCGGTCTCCCGTTTCCTCCTCGGCGAGCCGGATCACGAGCTCGGCGGCGTGCTCGACCGCCGCCACGGACCCCACGGCCGCTGCCGCGATGAGCAACACCGGCGTCGGTGATCCGACGTCAGCGGCGAACACCAGTTCGTCGCGCAGCCGAGGGTGCTCCGCCATGATCCGGTGGGCGAGGGCATTGGCGGTGCCGACGTCCAAGGCGGCCAACCGCCGCCGTTCACCGAGGTCGACCACATCACCGAGCTCGCCCTTCAGACGGTCGGCCACGTCGTGCCGGATACCGTAGGAGTACAGGCGCGGCAGCCAGAACGCCAGGTCGTCCAGCCGCCGCAGCAGGTGGAGCCGTTCCGTCCGGGCCGCGCGGATCTCCCCGTCCTTCCACAGAGTGGGAAGCACCCGCTCGACCTCGGTCAATCGCGCCGACACGAGCCGCGGACGCTCGGTGCGGAGCGCACTGGGCAGGACCACGTTCAAGGACGCCAACGCATCGTCGGCGGCCTGCGCGACAGCCGGATCGGCCGCGGTGACGAGTTGAGCCAGCATCAGATCGAGGCCGCGCACCACCTGGAACTTGACGACGCGGATGACCACGCGGAGCAACTCGGGCGGCCGTCCCGCGTCCAGGAGCCCGCCGAGGAGCTCTCTCAGCCACCGCTGCGGCACCGCGGACTCTTCCAGCTTCGACGGCCTGCGTGTCACCGCATTCAGCGCGGCTCCCAGGAGCCCGGACGGCATCGACTCCTCGGTCAGCCGCGACTTGAGCTGACGCAGCGCCTCCGGCGTACCGACGGTCTTGAGGGCTTCGACGGCCCGGAGCACCGCGAAACGGCCCTGCTCCGCGTCTCCGAGGATCGCCGATTGGGTGGAGACGAATTCGGAGCAGCAGGACACCGAAGGCCGCAGGTGCAGGAGCCTCGCGGCGAACTCGGGGTCGGCGGTGGCCACCGACCGGACGACCGTCTCCACCACGGCGTCGGGCACCTCGGGCAGACGGGCGGCCAGCAAGGTCACCGGTCGCCAGGCGAACTGTCGGGCGCGCTCGCGGACCAGGTCCTCCGACGCCAGTGTGAGGGCCATCGCGGCGAAGAAGTCCCGTTCGATCCCGTGGGTGAACAGCACCTTGTCGCCTTCGCGCCGTAGCACGCCACGCGCGAGGAAGTCCTCGATCGCTTCGGGCGGTGACGCAGGACCACCGCTATCGACACTCGCCTCCGCGGCCTCGACGAGACCGACCGGGTCGAGGCCGTCCAGCAGGGCCGCGAAGTAGTCGTGGTAGACCCCGGCCAGCGGAACCGTCCGGCGTAGCCTGCGGACGACGTCCAGGTACATCATCAGCATGCCCGGGGTCGCGCCTCCGAGTGCGCTGAGCTCGCGGTGCAGGTCCGGGAAGTCGGTGTCGGGGATCGGGCACCGCGCTCGGCTTTCGGCGACGAAGCGCAAGGCCCGCTCGGGCGACCACGGACCTGCCTGCCACGCCGGCAGCCCGGCGCGGTCCGCCTGGTCCCGGTCCCTCGACGCCACGACCACCGCGACGCGCGGGTACCGCTCGTGCAGCGCAGTAACGCAACCGAACAGCTTTTCCCGTTCCGCCAACGGGACGTCGTCGACACCGTCGACCAGCAGCCGCACCGCACCGAGGACGAAGGCTTCCCGCGGTACTCCCAGGCCTTCCACCCCCTCGGCGAGCAGCCGACGAGCCTCGACCAGCCGAGGCACCCTCAACCCGGCCGCCCCTCTTCGAGGGCGGGCGATGTCCATCGCGGCCCGGTAAGCGAGCTCGCGGAGAATGCACGTCTTGCCGCTGCCGGGGCCGCCGACGAGGACGAGCGGCTTCGCTTCCTCCTCCGGAACGACGGCCAGGAACTCGTCGTGCTCCCGCGACAGATCGATCACCACTTCGCGAGCCTCGGCCGAGAAATGCCTGAGCACGTACCGATCGCTCAGCTCGCGCAGGTTCAGGTCCTCCGCCTGCCCTCCGGCGCGGTCGACTGCCGTCACCAGCCCGGCGATGACGTCGATGGCTTCGGGATCCGCAGGATCGGCGAAGCCCGCCACGCATCCGAGCACCTCACCGGGATCCTCCCAGTGCGCGAACGGATCGTCGTCCACGAGCCACTCGGTGGCGACCGCGGCCGCGGCGTGTACCGCGCGGAGCTTGCCCGCGGTCTGGACTGCTCCCTCCCATTTGGCGGTCCGGTAGGCGGCGAGATGCACTTGGGCGAGGTAGTCGCGCCACGCGACCACGTCCCGCGGGTACGAGCGAGCCGCGCTCGACCGGATCGCCGCCAAGATCTTGAAGACGGTTTTCGCCTGTCCGCGGAGCAGTTCGGCTAGCCGGTCGTCCGCGCTGGGGGCCTGTAGGCGGGTGGCCACCGCGAGCAGCCGCTGCACCTGGACGAGATCGTCGTAGGCAAGCCCGGCGAAGACGTCACGGGCGAGGCTGAGTTCCAGCCACGCGGCATCGGCGAAGACAGGCCGGTCGTCGGTGGTTTCGGCGAAGTCGATCAGGACCGGGCGGCCGTCCACGCACATGACGTTGCGGGCGTTCAGGTCGCCGTGCACGACACCACGGACCCGGCCGAGCTCCGGGTCGGTCAGCACGCGCCGCAGCCCCCGCGCGGGATCGGCCGTGCGTACCCCGTCGGTCTCGACCGCGCCCGCCACGCGCGCGACAGCCTTGAAGGCCTGGTCGAAGCGGGCCCGCCGGTCGTCGAACCTCGTGCTGACGACCACGCCCGAGATCGGTCCGTCGGCCGGTGGGCGCAGGACGACACGCACGGCGGAGTGAGCCGGATCGGCCAGCCGGATCGGATCCCCGGGCGCGAATCCCCCGCCCGCGAGGGAAGCCTGCAGGACATCCTCCGGGTAGGACAGCTCCGCGCTCACCGCACCGGGTTCCACCACGAGATCAGGTCCGAGGGCGGCGTTGAGGTCGCGCAGGCTTCGTTCGGCACGCACGACCCGCCGGTTGTGGAACGGCGTGGCCATCGCGTCGAACAGCGCGCTGATCAGCCCTCGGGCGAGGGTGGGCTCGGCCTCCCCGTTCTCGAACGCCGCTCTCACGATGTCCTCGAGGGTCACCGCGGGCACCTCCGACCTCCCGGCGTAGTCCTCCACATGCGCGTAGACGACCGCCTCGGTCTCGGAAGGACTTTCGCCGTCGTCCTCCCGCACGCCGTCCGTCACCTCTTGAATGGGCGCACACACCGCAGCCGGGTAATCGCCGAGAATCCGGCGGAAATTCGCGAACTCCCCCGCCACCTCGGCCGACGGCCCGATTTTGACGACCCGTTGCCGGCGCTCGGAACCGGCCCGCAACACGACGTCGAGCACCAGGGCGCCACTGCGCCCGCCGCTGATGACCCGCCGTATCCCGACCGATTCCACCGGGCCGTACCAGCCTTGCCGGGACGTGGTGATCCGCAGGACCACGTCGTGGACCTTTCCCCGAGTGCCCTCGGGGAAAGGAAAATCCCCGGGAACGATCTCCGGAACCGAGGACATCGACACCTCCCTGCGTGATGTGCCACCTTACACACCGGAGAACCGCCATCCCGTGATCGGAGACGAAATGCCCGGCGACAACCGCGAACTTTGGGCCGATATCTGCATCCGCCTGCCACGGATTCTCGAGGAAGCCACCGTGGTGGAGGAACGCGACCGGTACGCGAAACTGCTCGCCGATACCCGGGCGGGGCTGGACACCCTGGACGACTGGACCGCACTGGCGCGGAAGATCGACCGGCTGCTGCGGAACGCGGCGACGCAGGTGATCCGCGAGGGTGACACGACCGGCAAAACGCCACCGTGGCTGCGCGGGCAGTTCCGCGTCACCCACCGGTGCCCGCTGGACCACTGCGATCGCAGTGTCGTGGCCCCGCCCGGCAGCGCTCCCCGGTGCGCTCTCTTCGCCGTCGAAATGGAACCCGGCGACTCTTGACCGATGCTCCGATCGAGTGAGGCCGGCCGGAGTCCGTTGCATCGCGGGCGAAAGCAGCGACTGGGAGCCGCGAACACCTCCGTCGAACCGAGGAGTCCCGTGCCGGACAGCGTCGACCCCCTCGAGGAACTGATCCAGGCGTTCCGCGCCACGGGCGATATCCGGTATCTGCTGCGGGCGTGCGAAGACGCCCGCGCGATGATCGCGGTGACGCCGGCCTCCTGGTTCCGCAACCACCTGCACAACCAGCTCAGCCGCGCACTGCGTGACCTGGCCGAAGCCACTTCCGATCGCGGGCGGCTGGAGGAGGCGATCGCGGCGGCCCGGGTGGCGGTCGACGGCGAGCCGGGCGATCCGTGGCGCTACGTCCAGCTGAACAACCTGGCCCAAGCGCTGGGTGACCGGTTCGACCGGACTTCGCAGCCGGCCCACCTGGACGAGTGCGTGCAGGCGTACCGGGAAGCGCAGAAGGAGGTTCCCGAGGCGGACCTCCACGGGCGAGCCACCATCCACAGTGGACTCGCCACGATGCTGACCCGCCTCTTCGACCACACGGGTGACCTCGGACACCTTGCGTCGGCCATCGACCTCTGCCGTCCGACAGCGGCGGCCGGTGAGCCCCGCAGCTCACAGCAGCTATCCGCCCTTCTCGGTTTGTGGTTCGACCTCGACCCCGACCCCGCGGTGCTCGCCGAGGCGATCGCCGCGGCCGAGCACGCCACGCGAGCGACCCGCGAACCCGGCTTTCGCGTCGTCGCGCTGACCACCCTCGGCGAACTGCGCACCAAGGCGGCGATCGTCTCGGACGAACGGGACGCTCTGGACCGTGCCGCGACGGACCTCACCGAGGCGGTGCGGCTCACCCCGCCCGGAAGCACCCACTATCCCGGCCGGCTCACCAGTCTCGCCAACGCTCGGCACGAACAGTTCCGGCGCAGCGGCGAGCGGGCCCTGCTCGAAGAGGTGACCGCGCGGTTCACGGAAATCCTGGCCCTGACTCCGGCCGGCGACGTCAACCTGCCCGGACGGTACGCCAACCTCGCTCTGGCCCTGATCGACCAGTTCCGGTTCTTCGGGATCACCTCGGCGATCGACACGGCGTCCGGGCACCTCCACAAAGCACTCGGCTCGATGGCGCCGCACGACCCGTTCCGGCCGATGCTGCTGTCGATCCTGGGGTCGGTCTACCTCGAGACGGCGACCGGGCTGGCCGGGAGCGAGGAGCGCCAGTGCCTCGACGTCGCGATCGAGACCCTGCGGGCAGCGGTTTCCGCCGCGCCGGAACGCTTCTCGACCCGGGGGCTGCTGGTCAACAACCTTGCCGTCGCCCTGCGGCGACACCCGGACCAGGCCGTTCGCGCCGAAGCCGAGCCGTGTCTCCGCACCTGGCTGGCCACGGCCGATCCCGCTGCCTCCGGATACGACCTGGTGCGTTCGACACTGGTCGCCGCGCTACTCGACCGGCTGAGGGCCGAGCCCGACCGCGCGACCCTCGAGGAAGGCGAGCACTTGGCCCGTGCGCTCGCCGCCGCGCAGGCGGGAGATCACCGGGTGCCGGTCACGAACCGGCTCGCCCTGGTACAGCTGCTGAAGATTCGTGCCGACCGGTTCGACGCCCCCGCGGCCCGCACCGAAGCAGTCACCGTCCTGCGATCGGTGCTGGACGCGCCGATGGCCCCGGACGACCGGATCCGAGCCCACATCGCACTCGGCGAGCTGCTCGCCGGTCACGATTGGCCCGGCGCCTGCCAGGCCTACCGGACGGCGGTCGACCTCCTGGTCCACATGGTGCCCCGCACGTGGCGCCCGGTCGATCGCGAACTCGGCTTGAGCCGGTTCTTCGCCCTGGCATCGGACGCGGCCGCCGTGGCACTGGCCGCCGGCGAGCCGCACCTCGCCGTCGAGCTCCTCGAGAGCGGCCGCGGCATCCTCCTCGGCACGAACCGCACCGCCGACCTCGATCGCCTGCGAGCCAGATACCCGGACCTGGCACGGCGGCTTGAAGAGGTCGACGTCCGGATCGCGGCCCTGCGCACGAGCGCCGACTCGCCGACCACGCACGCCGAGCTCTCGCTGCGCCGCAGGCTGGAGACCGAGGAGTCGGAAGTCCTCGCCCGGATCCGCGCCGAGCCGGGGTTCGAGCGGTTCCTCAAGGGTCCTTCGTGCGCCGAGCTCCTGGCCCGGCTGCCCGGTCCGGCCGTTGTCGTGAACGCCAGCAAGCACCGCTCCGACGCGCTTGTCCTGGCCGATGGCGAACTCGCCGTCGTGCCGCTCCCCCGGCTGCGCCGCGAGCACCTGGTCGACCAGTCGGCCCGCTTCCTCCAGCACCGGGACCGGTTCGTCCTGGGCGACGAGCTCGCGGCGGTCGACGAGGCCACGATCGATCTCCGGGTCCGCTCGCTGCACAACACGCTCAGCTGGCTGTGGGAAAGCGTGGCCTCGCCGGTGCTGGCCGCCCTGGGACCGCGGCGGCGGGTCTGGTGGTGCCCGACCGGAATGGTCACGGTGCTCCCGATCCACGCCGCCGGCCGGTACCGGAAGACCACCGGCGACGAGCTGCCCGAAACGGTGCTGGACCACGTCGTGCCGTCCTACGTGCCGACGTTGCGGACGTTGCTGGAGCCCCCAGCAGCGCCCGGGAACCAGCGGATGCTGGCCGTGGGGGTCGCCGATACCCCGGGGCAGGCGTTCCTCGAAGCGGCGACCGACGAGGCGCGAGCCGCGGCGGCGGTCTTCCGGGACAGCACTTTGCTCCTCGACGCCGACGCGACCCGTTCACGGCTGCTGGCGGAACTCACGCGACACGATTGGTTTCACTTCGCCGGGCACGGCCGGCAGGACACCTACAGCATGGAAAGTGCCTGCCTGATGAGTCACGACCACGCTCGCACCGGCGGAGTCGGTTTCGCCGACCTCCGCGCGGCCCGAACCGGCCGGGCGCAGCTCGCCTACCTCGGTGCGTGCGAGTCGTCGTCGGGCAGGCTGACGCTGCCCGACGAAGCGATGCATCTCGCCGGCGCCCTGCTGGCAGCGGGTTTCGACCGGGTCGTGGCGGCGAACTGGCGTGTCGACGACCGCATCGCGAAGAACGTCGCGGACCTCTTCTACCGGTTTCTCTCGGATCCGTCGCCCACCGCGGATCGCGCTGCGGAGGCGCTGCACGCGACGGTCCAGCTCACGCGCAAACGACTGGCACGTGAGCTGGCCGGCGCGGACCGCGACCTGGCCGTACTGCTGTGGGGCGCCTTCGTCCACTTCGGCCGCTAGCCCCCGCGATCATTCAGACCTTCGGGGCCGACGTGTCCGTGGCCTTCACCCGCTCCAAGAGCAGCTGCGCCACATCGCGCACGTCGACGTTCTCCGCCTTCTGCTCGCTCTGGCGCTGGACCAGGCCGTCGGTCAGCATCACGCGGCAGAACGGGCAGCCCGTCACGATCGTCTCCGCGTCCGTGGCGATCGCCTCGTCGACGCGCTCCAGGTTGATGCGCTTGCCGATCTGCTCCTCCATCCACATGCGGGCGCCACCCGCGCCGCAGCACAGGGCCCGGTCGGCGTGGCGGGGCATCTCGGCCAGCTCGGCGCCCGTCGCCCCGACCAGCTCGCGCGGCGGGGTGTAGACCTTGTTGTGGCGGCCGAGGTAGCAGGGGTCGTGGTAGGTGACCTTCGGGCCGTCTTCGACCGGCTTCACCGGGGTCAGCTGCCCGCCGCGGACCAGGCGGTTGAGCAGCTGCGTGTGGTGCACCACCTCGTAGTGCCCGTCCAGCTGGGGGTACTCGCGGCTCAGCGTGTTCAGGCAGTGCGGGCAGGTCGTGACGATCTTCCGCAGCCTCGGCTCGCGGCCCTCGAACACGGCGTTCAACGTCTCCGCCGTCTGCTGCGCCATCATCTGGAAGAGGAACTCGTTGCCCGCGCGGCGCGCCGGATCACCCGTGCACGACTCCTCCTTGCCCAGCACCACGTACTTCACCCCGGCGATGTGCAGCAGCTCCGCCGTGGCGCGGACGGTCTTGCGGGCCTGGTCGTCGAACGCGCCCGCGCAGCCGACCCAGTAGACGTACTCGACGTCCTCGGCCAGCTCGCCGTCGAACACCGGGACGTCGAAGCCGAGGTCCTTCGTCCAGGCCAGGCGCTCGGAGTTGTTCTGGCCCCACGGGTTGCCCTTGGTCTCCAGGTTCTTGAACAGCCCGCCCAGCTCGGTCGGGAACGCCGACTCGATCATCACCTGGTAGCGGCGCATGTCGACGATGTGGTCGACATGCTCGATGTCCACCGGGCACTGCTCGACGCACGCGCCGCAGGTGGTGCACGACCACAGCACGTCCGGGTCGATGACGCCGCCGTCGTCTTCCGGGCCGACCAGCGGGCGCGCGCCCTCGTGCTCGGTGCCCGCGAGGATGTAGGGCGCTTCCTCGAACAGGTTGTCGCGCAGGTTCATGATGACGAGCTTGGGCGACAACGGCTTGCCGGTGTTCCACGCCGGGCACTGCGACTGGCAGCGGCCGCACTCGGTGCACGTGGCGAAGTCGAGCATGCCCTTCCAGGTGAAGTCGCCGATCTTGCCGCGGCCGAACGTGTCGTCCTCGCCCGGGTCCTCGAAGTCGATCGGCTTGCCCGCGGACTCCATCGGCAGCAGCGGGCCGAGCGCGTCCGGCAGCCGCTTCGCCGAGACGTTGATCGGCGCCACGAAGATGTGCAGGTGCTTGGAGTAGAGCACGATGCTGAGGAAGACGAGCATGACGCCGATGTGCAGCAGCAGGCCGATGGTCTCCAGCACCTCGGTCGTCGAGTGCCCGAGCGGCTCGAGCAGGTTCCCGACGCCGAGCGAGACGTACGCGCCGTTGTCGTAGGGGAAGTTGCCGGACGCCGACGAGGCGCCGCGGAAGAAGAACATCGTCCAGACGACGTTGAAGATCATGATCAGGATCAGCCACGCGCCGCCGGTGTGCGAGCCGTAGAAGCGGGACGCGCGGTCCTTGCGCTCGGGGGCGTTGCGGATGCGGATGATCGTGAAGACGCCCAGCGAGACGGCGACCGCGACGGCGATGAAGTCCTGCAGGAAGCCGAGCACCGCCCAGTGGCCGATCCACGGGATGGCGAACTTCTCGTCGAACAGCGCGCCGTACGCCTCGAGGTACACCGAAGCGAGGATCACGAAGCCCCAGAACGTGAAGAAGTGCGCCAGTCCGGGCACCGACCACTTCAGCAGCTTGCGCTGGCCGAACACCTCACGCACCTGCGCGAAGACCCGGGCGCCGAGCTCGTCGGACCGCTTGGCGTCGGGCTGGCCGGCCTTGATCATCCGGTAGAGGAACGCGACCCGCTTGCCGGCGACGGCGAGGCCGACGACCGTCATGAGCAGGCCGAGGATGAGACGAACGAGCACGAGTCCTCCGCGTCGTGATGGAAGGACCGGCTCAGTGCGAGCCGGTGTAGTACCGGCACGCCTTGCACGCGTACCGCATCTTCGCGATCCGCCAGTGCTTCCGGTACAGATCGAGGTCGGGCGAGCGCCGGACGCCGAGGCGCTGGTAACGCCCGGGCCGCCGGCCGGTTTCGTACTGCTCGGTCGCGCGGCCGAGGTGGGCGCGCCGCAGCACGCACCCCCGCGTCCGGCACCGGCCGACCGCGGCGCGGCAGAACCGGTGCAGCAGCACGAGATCGCCGGTCACTTCTTCGACCACGCCGTAGCCGGGGTGGTCGCCCGGTCCGGTGAGCCGCACCGGCAGCCCGCAATACGCGCATTTGAGCGTGCAGGGAAGGCAGCCGGCGAGGTGCCGGATCCGCAGTTCGCGCCGGTCTTCGGAGCCGGGTCCTCGGACGCGCGACGCCATGAAGCCTCCCGGAACGACTGTGATCGGCACCACTGTCTGCTACTGGAGGGTAATGAGGAGATCACTTCACGCGACAGGACCGTTCGGCCTAGTTTCCCTGGACTGTTCGGCGCAATTTCGCAGGCAAGGATCACCTTACTGTCCGTACAGCGGACGCTTAACACCGCGAATCGTACGTTCGGCCCTGCTGCGCACAGCGTGTCCCCCGCCACAATCCGGGCATGACGTATCACCCGGTCCCCTACCGCCCCGCCCGGCTGCCCGACGCCGAAGCGCTCGCCCGGGCCGCCGCGCTGCGCCGGCGGATGGAAGCCCGGCGTTCGGTGCGGATGTTCTCCCCCGACCCGGTGCCCGAACGCGCGGTGCTCGACGCGATCGCCGTCGCCTCGACCGCGCCGAGCGGGGCGCACCAGCAGCCGTGGACGTTCGTCCTCGTCACCGATCCCGCGGTGCGCCGCCGGATCCGCGAAGCCGCCGAGGCCGAGGAACGGATTTCCTACGAAGGCCGCCTCGGCGAGGCGTGGCTCGAGGCGCTCCGGCCGCTCGGCACGGACGCGGTGAAGCCCCACCTGACGGACGCGCCGTACCTCATCGTCGTGTTCCAGCAACGGTTCGCCGTCGACGAAGACGGCGGTGTCCGCAAGCACTACTACGTCGACGAGTCGGTCGGCATCGCGGTGGGCATGCTCCTGACGGCGTTGCAAGTGGCGGGCCTCGCCGCGTTGACGCACACGCCGTCGCCGATGCGCTTCCTCGGGGAACTGCTCGGCCGCCCACGCAACGAAAAGGCATTCGCGGTGATCCCCGTCGGCTACCCGGCCGACGACTGCGTCGTGCCGGACCTGCAGCGCAAGCCGCTCGATGAGGTCCTCGTGCGGATCTGAGCTCCTCAGCCGGGGAAGCCGTCCGGCAGGTTCGGGAACGCCGGGCCCGACAGCAGGTCCACACCCCGCTCCCGCCACCACGCGGCCTCCTCCGGCGTCCGCACCCCGGCGACCGACACCGCGGACCCGGCCGCGTGGGCCGCGTCGATCAAGGCCGACAGCGGGCCGGCCACCAAGGGGTGTTCGCGCTTGGCCGCCAGGTTCGGTGCGATGCGGACCGCGGCGGCCGGGAACTCCGTCAGGCACGTGATGTCGCCGAGGCCGTGGATCTCCGCCCGGACGCCGATCTCACCCAGGACCCGGAAGTTGTCGGCCGTGTCGCTGACGTCCAGGGCCGCGGCCGGGAAGCCGGGGCGCAGGCGGTCCGGCGGCAAACCGGTGTCGTCCAGGATGCGGCGGATTTCGCCGACCAATTCCGGGTCCGCCGCCTGCTGGGCCGTCAGCTCGACGACCAGGGGCACGTCCGGCCCGGATGCCGCCAGCCGCTCGGCCGCCGTGCGCAACAGCCACGTGCCCAGTGGGAGCGCCAACCCGATCTCCGCGGCCAGCCGGACGCAGGTTTCGTGCGGCAGCACGCCTTCCGCCGGGTGGTTCCACTGCAGGCGCGCCTCGACGGCTTCGGCCGCGCCGGTCGTCGCCGACGTCAGGACCTGGTAGCGGGCTTCGATCTCGCCGTTCTCCCACGCGCCCGCCATCGACGCGGCCAAGCCGAAGTCGTGCCGGTCGCGGCGGTCCAGCTCGCGGTCGAACAGGCCCCACTGGCTGCCCGTCCGCTGGGCGCGCCGCAAGGTCAGGTCCGACGCCTGGAGCAGCTCCGCGGGCGTGATGTCGCGCGGCGGGCGGTGGACCACGCCGATCGCGGCCGGCACCGCGACCCCGCGCTGCCCGTCGACGTACTCCGCTTCGGCGAGCTCGTGGGTGATCCGGCGGACGAGCGTCACCACGCCCGGGGTGTCCGCCGTGTTCTGCACCAGCACGCCGAATTCGTCGCCGCCGAGGCGGGCCACCAGCGCCTTCTCCCCGTCGAACACCAGCTTCAGCTTGGCGGCGACCCCGCGCAGGAGCCGGTCGCCGAGTTCCTGGCCGAGGCCGCCGTTGATCTGGGAGAAGCCTTCGAGGTCGAGGTGGAACAGGGTGACCCCGCGGGCGGGGTCCGCGTCGCGGAGCAGGGTTTCCAAGCGGGTGCTGAAGAACTGCCGGTTCGGCAGCCCGGTGAGCACGTCGTGCAGCGCCTGGTGGCTCAGCCGCCGCTGCAGCAGCGACACCTCGGTGTCGTCGTCGACGATCGTGAGCAGCTGGCGGGGGGCGCCGACCGCGTCGCGGATCACCGACGCGGCGAACGTCGCCCACATCGGTTCGCCGTCCTTGCCGAGCAGGCGGCGGCCGGCGCGCAGCCGATGCAGCCGGCCGGCCACCAGCTCGCCGTAGCTTTCCCGCAGCTGCTCGACGTCCTCGGGGTGGACCAGGTCGAACACGGTCATCGCGGCGATCTCGGCCGGCGTGCGGTTGAGCGTCTTGGCCAGCGCCGCGTTGGCCCGCAGCACCCGGCCGTCCAGCTCGGTGAGCGCGACGCCGCTGGCCGAGCCGGCGAACACCTCCTCGAACTGCGCGCGGGAGATGACGTGCTTCTGCCGCGTCTCCTGCTCGACCTTCAGCAGCGCCCGGCTCAGGCCCTCCTGCCGCTTCTGGATGTCCTCGCGCAGCATCTCGCCGTACCCGGAGCTGAACGCGCCGAGCACCAGCACGACCCGCTCGGCGAGCCGGTCGATCCCGCGCAGTTCCGGCTCGCGGACCAGCGCCTTGCCCAGGACTTCCAGGCTGCGGCGCAGGCTTTCGGCGCCGACGCAGCGCAGCTCGACGAGCCGCCCGCCGGCGGTCGCGGCCGCCGCGAGGTCCGGTGGTTCGCTCGCCACCGCCTCGAACAGCCGCCCGGCCAGGCCGGCGAGTTCGCGCTCGATCTCCTCGGGCGTGTGCGGCAGGTACGCCGTGGTGCTGATCAGGTAGCCCCACTTGCGCGCGAGCGCGGCCAGCCGTTTCGCCGCGCGATCGGCGTCCGGCTTGTTCCGCGGGGCGTTGCCGCGGGGTTGGGGAGCAGTCACCTCAGGCTGTCCAAGGGTTCAGTACACACCGTTCGGGTCAATCGATATATCTTGGCCCGGAATTGTGCGACACGCACGGGTTCAGTTTCGTCCGATCGAGTGATAACCCTGCGGAGCGATCCCCAGGCGGCCCTGCAGCCAGGACCGGGTCGCACTGCGGTATTCGCCCGCGTTTTCGTGCAGCGCCACGGAATGCCCCGCGCCGGGCAGCACGTACGTCGACAACTTCGCCGGGTCGGCGTAATAGGGCGCCTCCTGCGCCCGCAGCACCGCCGCGTCGGAACAGTCGCGCAACGCCAGCACCCCGCAGAAAAGGACGTCCTTTTCCCCGACCACCTGCAAAACCGGTACGGAGATTCCCCACGTCGCGGGCAACACGATGCCGAACAACGCGACCGTGCCCATCCCCGGCACCGAAACCTGGTCCTTCGTCGCCTCGTCGGCGGCGATCACGGCCGGGTCGGCGTCGCCCGCCGCGTAGAACAGCCCGGCGCGCGCTCCCGGCCTCGTCGTGAAGTACAGCGGGTCGCTGCCGAGGGTCCCGAGCTGCCCGTCGAGCAGCGCCGGCTGCAGGCCGAGCGCCGCGCCGAGGGCGAGCACGGGCAGGGCCGGCAGGTGCGTGATGCCGGTGAGGACGACGCCGTCGACGTCGCGGTACGTGGACGCTTCCACGGCGACGACCCCGGAGCCGACCGAGTGCCCGACGATGACCACCTTCGCGAACCGGACGCCACCGGCCCGGCCGGCCCGCAGGTGCCCGACCACCTCGTGCATCGACTCGGCCGCGGCCCAGACCGACAGCGGCAGGCTCAGCGGCCGGCTGCTGCGCCCGGCGCCCAGCTGGTCGGCGGCGAAGGTCGCGTATCCGTGCGCGGCCATGTCGCGCTGGTAGGAGTAGCGCTGCGGCTCGTAGGGCAGGTCCCAATACGCGCTGTTGTACGTCCCGCCGTGCACGAGCAGCTGAACGGTGTCCGGGGCGGCCCCGGCGGGCAGGCACAGCCGGCCGTGGACGGTCGCGGGCGCCCCGGGCACCAGCGGGGGCAGGCCCGGGCCGGAGACCGGCAGATCCGTGTCGCTGCAGGAGATCGCGGCGGCCTCGGCGGGCACCGCCGCGGTCAGCGACGCGAACAGGACACCGCACGCGAACAACGCCGACGTCACCTTGACGGGCAGCTTCACGCCGCACTCCCTCTGGACTCGGACAGGTGAAGGAACTCCGGAACACTACACCCGGTAGCCGGACGGGTACCGTCAGGTCGCGCGCGGCACCAGCGTCATCGGCAGGCGGTTCGGCTGCATGGTGGCCTTGATCTGCGCGTACACCTTCTTGCCCGGTACCGGGACCAGGCGCCAGCGCGCCCCGATGGTCGCGGCGACGATGCCGATCTCCGTCGGCGCGAACACGTGCCCCGGGCACAGCCGCGCGCCCGCGCCGAACGGGATGTACGCCCCCTTCGGCACGTCAGCGGTACGGCCGGGGGCCCAGCGGTCCGGGTCGAACCGGTCCGGCTCGGGGAACCAGCGCGGATCGCGGTGCAGGGTGTGCTGGCTGACGGCGACCTCGCTGCCGGCCGGGATCGCTACCCCGCCGAGCTCGACGTCCTCCCGCGCGCGGCGCATCAGGATCAGCGGCGGGGTGCGGCGGACGATCTCGTTCACGATCTGGTGGGTGTAGACCAGATCGGGCAGGTCTTCGAAGCGCGCGGCACGCCCGCCCAGCACTTCGTCGACTTCGGCGTGGAACCGCCGTTCGACGTCCGGGTGCTGCCCCAGCTCGTGGAAGAACCAGGCCAGCGCGACGGCGGTGGTCTCGGCGCCGGTGGTCAGGATCGTGATGACCTCGTCGTGCACCTGGCGATCGGACATGCCTTCGCCGGTGTCCTCGTCGCGGGCCAGGAGCAGCATCGAGAGCAGGTCGCCGTGGTCGGCGCCGTCTTCGCGGGCCGCGACGACGGTTTCGCCGATCACCTCGCGCAGGCGCGCGGCCGCGGTGTCGAACCGCCGGTTCGCCGGGATCGGCAGCCTCTCGACGAACTTCGGCGAGAAGGCCCGGATCAGCACGTACTTCAGCATGACCGGGATCGAGTGCCGGATCTCCGCCAGCGCCTCCTCGCCGAGCGCGGTGGAGAACAGCGTCTGCCCGGCGATGGTCAGCACCAGGTCCTGCATCCGCTTGTCGAACTCGACGACTTCGCCGGGCCGCCACGAACACACGAGGTCGTCGGCCAGCGTCGTCATGGTGTGTTCGGCGTAGCCGGCGATCCGCGTGCGGCCGAAGGCGGGCATCACCAGCCGGCGCTGGCGGCGGTTGAGCTCGCCGTTCGAGGTGGCCAAGCCGTCACCGAAGAGCGGGCGCATCTTGTCGAAGACCAGGCCCTTGTCGAACTTGTCGGCGTCGGTGGCCAGCACCTGCCAGGCCAGTTCCGGGGTGGTGACCACGTGCACCGGCAGCGGCCCGAGCCTGATTTTGACGACTTCTCCGTGCGCGGACAGGGAAGTGAAGAACTTCAGCGGGTCGCGCAGCAGCGGCACGGTGTGCCCGAGCAGCGGGACCCGGCCGGGCACGGGACGTGGGTTCGTCATGGCCTCGCCTCCCTCGCGACCGGGCCACCTTAGCCGGACGCCGGGGCGGCGGAGCCCGAGTCCACACGAACGGATGAGGGGCTAAGCTCCGGTCCCGCAGCGTCCGCGAGGGTGGGAGGTCCCGTGACCGGAGAACTGAGCTGGGTCCCGCCGGAGATCGACACTTCGGTGCCGAACCCGGCCCGGGTGTACGACTTCTGGCTCGACGGGGACCACAACTTCGCCGCCGACCGGGCGCTCGGGGAGCAGATCCTGAAGATCATGCCGGGCATCCGCGACGCCGCCCGGCTCAACCGTGCCTTCCTGCGCCGCGCCGCGCGGTACATGGTGAACGCCGGGGTCCGGCAGTTCCTCGACGTCGGCTCCGGCATCCCGACCGTCGGCAACCTGCACGAGATCGTCCAGCAGATCGACCCGTCGTGCCGGGTGGTGTACGTCGACCGCGAATCGGTCGCCGTCGCGCACAGCGAGCTGCTGCTGCAGGGCAACGACAACTGCGCGGTGATCCAGGCCGACCTGCGCGACGTCAACGACATCTTCGACGCGGAGCCGGCGCGCCGGCTGCTCGACCCCGAGCAGCCGACCGGCGTGTTCATGTTGCTGCTGCTGCACTTCGTGCCCGACTCCTGGGACCCGGTGGGCATCCTGGCCCGCTACCGCGAGCGGCTCGCGCCGGGCAGCTTCCTCGCCGTCACGCACGTCGCGGCGGACTCGGGCTCGGAGGGCCTCGACGAGGCGATCGAGGTCTACACGACCCGGCAGAACCAGCAGAACCAGCCGTTCCCGCGCACGCACGACCAGGTGCTCCGGTTCTTCGAGGGCTTCGACCTCGTCGAACCGGGCCTGGTCGGCTGCGCGATGTGGAACCCCGAGGGCGCCGGCGACATGTCCGACGACCCGTCGGTCAACTCCCTGCCCTATGCGGGGGTGGGCCGCAAACCCTAGGTCACCGCAGCGAGAACGTCGCCAGGTTCACCGGGCCGTCGAAGGTCAGGTACACGTCGTGCCGGCCGCTCGCCTTGGCCAGCACCGCCGTCACCGTCGTGTACGCGTACCGGTCACCCGTCGACGACACCGGGACGGTGCCCAGCACGCGGCCGGTCGGTGAGTCCAGGCGGACCGTGACCTTCGACGCCGCCGTCGCGGACACCGAGGCCGAGAAGCGCCCCGGGCCGTTCAGCGCCACGTTGCGGTACGCCACCCAGCTGCCGGCCGCGGTGGTGACCGACGTCCCCGAAACCTTCGACGTGTCCGTCAACGCCGTGCCGGAGTAGTCGTCGAAGTTCTGGGCCTGGGTCGGCCGGCTCAGGTCGCGCGGCTGGGGCCGCTCCCCCGCCACGTAGACCGGCTGCGGTGCCGAGAGTTCGGAAGCGTTGCGGCCCACCGAGAACTCGTACACCCCCGCCGCCACGACGGACCGGTCGCGGGCGACGTCCCACGACGCCAGGTCCGCCACCGGCACGTCGAACCGCACCGTGCGGGTCTCCTTCGGGGCCAGGGTCAGCTTCGAGAAGTCCCGCAACCGCTGCACACCGGAGTTCTTCGAGTAGAGCTGGACGACGTCGGACCCGCGGCGGGCGCCGGTGTTCGTCACGTCGACGCTCACCCGGACCTGGCCGCCGGCCTGGAACGCGCGGACGTTGTCGTAGCGGAAACTGGTGTAGCTCAGCCCGTAGCCGAACGGGAACAGCGGCTTCCCGCGGTAGTACTGGTAAGTCATCCCGGTCTTGGCGATGTCGTAGTCCAGGATGCTCGGCAGCCCGGCGTCGGAGGCGTACCAGGTCTGCGTCAGCCGCCCGCTCGGGTCGGTGTCGCCGAAGAGGACGTCGGCGACCGCGTGCCCGGTTTCCTGCCCCGCGTGGCTGGTCCACAGGATGCCGGGTACCGGCAAGGTGTCCCAGCCGGTCGTCGGGTAGCTGTTTTCCACCACGACGACCGTGTGCGGGTTCGCCTTCTGCACCGCCTCGATCAGCGCGCGCTGCGCCGGGGCGAGCTCGGTGCTCGTGCGGTCGTTGGCTTCGCGGCCGTTGATGAACGGCATGCTGCCGACCACCACGACCGCGGTGTCCGCGTCCTTGGCCGCGGCGACCGCGCTGCCGACCCCGCTGCTCAGCACGTCCCGGCCGAACTTGGTGGCGTGCGCGGCGTCCGGCGAGGAGATCGTCAGGACGCCGTCCGCGCCGACCACGGCGAACTTGTTCGGGCCGAACCACGGTTCGTTGACCTCGTTGCCCGCGTACTCGAGCACGTAGCTGCCGTCGGGCTGGGCGTCGAGCTTCAGCTGCTGCTGCACGAACCAGCCGGCCGGCTGGTCGACGTCGTTCACCAGCGCGCCGCCGGAGTAGCTCAGGAACTTGCCGTTCGCGGCCGCGCGCAGCGTGTTCTTGCCCGCGCCCCAGTCGTAGACGTCGAAGGACTCGGCGGTGCCCGCCACCGTGCCGCCGGCGGTGATCTTCCCGGTGGTCGCGGGGGCCGTCAGGTACCGGCCGGTGCCGAGGTCCTTCAGCGCGATCCGGTCCACGCCTTCGGACGACGCGACCGTGCCCGCCGAGCCGAGCCGTTCCTTGATGCCCTGCAGCGGCGTGACCTTGTACTGCATCGCGCCGGCGTACCAGTCTTCGTACAGCGTGTTCGAAAGCGGGCCGACGACCGCGACCTTTTTGTTCTTCGCGGCGTTCAGCGGCAGCGCGCCGCCGTTGTTGCGCAGCAGCACCATCTGCGCGTCGGCGGCCTTGCGCGCCAGCGCCTGGTGCTCCGGCGAGCCGATGACGGCCGGGGTGATCTTCGCGTACGGGTTGCGGCCCGGCGGGTCGAACTCGCCGAGCCGGAACCGCAGCGACAGCAGGTGGCGGTCGGCGTTCTCGACGTCGGCCATGGTCAGGAAGCCCTTGGCGAGCGCTTCCTTGACCGCGGCGACGGTGATCGAGCCGTCGGTGTCGTTGTCGGTGAAGCTGTCGAGCCCCGCCTTGATCGCCGCCGCGTCGCCTTCGGCCTTGGTGGCGTAGTACTTCTCGGAGTTGACCAGGTTGGACGGTGCGCCGGCGTCGCTGACCACGGCGATGTCGTCCGGCGCCCACTTCCGCAGCTTGCCGTCGAGATCCGGGCTGACGTGGTTGGGCCGCCCGTTGACCAGGTTGTACGACGGCATCACGGCGTTGGCCGCGCCCGCCTCCAGCGGGATCTTGAACGCCTGCTCGTCGTAGTCGTGCAGGATCTTCGGCGGCACCGACGAACTCGTCGTGTCGCGGTTGACCTCGTTGTTGTAGGCCAGGAAGTGCTTGAGCGTCGGCGCGGCCTGCAGGTAGCGCGGGTCGTCACCCTGCATGCCGTGGCCGTAGGCCTTCGCGAATTCGCCGGTCAGGTACGGGTCTTCGGAGTAGCCCTCTTCGTTGCGGCCCCACCGCGGGTCGCGCAGCAGGTTCACCACCGGGGCCCACAGGTTGAGGCCCCACAGCGTCGGGTTGCGGGCGTTGAAGCCGCGCGCCTCCTGCCCGACGGCCGCGCCCACCTGCTTCACCAGCGCCGGGTCCCAAGTGGTGGCCAGGCCGATGGCCTGCGGGAACACCGTGCCGTCGGCTTTGACGACGGCACCGGAGTTGTCGTAGTCGGTCGACCAGGCGACACCGTGCAGGGCTTCGGTGCCGGTCTTGAAGACGCCGATGCCGAGCCGCGGGATGGCCGGCTGGTACTGGTGCAGCAGCGAGATCTTCTCGTCCGCCGTCAGCCGGGACAGCAGGTCGTCGATCCGGGTGGCCAGGGGCCGGGACGGATCGCGGAACGGGGGTGGCGGCGCCGCGAGCGCCGGCGACGAAGCCAGCAGCAGGGTCGCGGCCACCGCCGGGACGAGGGCACGGCGGAAGAGGGACAAGCGCACGGACGGCCTCCGATTCGTCGAATCGTTTCGACGGCGCGGCGCGGAACATTCGCGTCGAACGGCGGGGAACCCGACGACTATTACAGCCGCGTGAGCAGAAGGTCAAGACTTCCTGGGAACGCTCCCAGGTCTCTTGTGAGGACGGCTTGATCGTGGCACTGAGCTGCAAAAAGAACGTTCAACAGGGACCTTCGACGATTTCGACGAACACCTCTGTTGTCGAATAACCATCGAATACCGGCAAACGGTTAATGATGCTTGTGTTTCCGGCGGGTGTCACTTACCTTCGTGCCATCGTCGATGCGCTTCGACACAACGCCCGCCCCCCTCCCCGCCTTCAGGAGGCCGCCCGTGGTCACGATCAACGACGTCGCCAACGCGGCCGGGGTCGCCCCCAGCACGGTGTCGTACGTGATCAGCGGCAAACGCTCGATCTCGCCGAAGACCCGGCGGCTGGTCGAAGACAGCATCCGCAAGCTCGGCTACCACCCGCACGCCGGGGCCCGGGCACTGGCCAGCAGCAAGACCAACGTGCTCGCGCTGGTGGTCCCGCTGCGCACGGACCTCAACGTCGCCGTCGTGATGGAGTTCGTCGCGTCGGCGGTCACCGCGGCCCGCGCGCACGACCACGACCTGCTGCTGCTCACCAAGGACGAGGGGCCCGCCGCGCTGCAGCGGGTGGCGTCCTCGGCGATCGCCGACGCGCTGATGGTGATGGACGTCGAAACCGCCGACCCGCGGGTGCCGATGCTGCTGGCTCTCGACCTGCCGGTGGTGCTCATCGGCGTGCCCGACCACCCGGCCGGGCTGAGCTGCGTCGACCTCGACTTCACCGCGGCCGCCTCGGCCTGCGTCGCCCACCTGGCCGACCTCGGCCACCGCTCGATCGCGCTGATCGGCCCGTCCCCGGCGGTCTACCGGCGCGGTACGAGCTACGCGACGCGGTTCCTGCGCGGCTTCGACGAAGCCACGAAGAGCCGGGACGTGCGCGCGGCCTCCCACGCGTGCGCCCACTCCTACGAAGCGGTGAGCGCCTGCCTCGACGAGCTGCTCGCCGCCGATCCCGGCCTGACCGGCCTGGTCGTGCACAACGAGGCCGTGCTGCCCGGGCTGCTGTCGGACCTGCGCCACCGCGGCCTGCGGGTGCCCGAGGACATCTCGGTCATCGCCGTCTGCCCGGACAGCATGGCCGAGCAGCACGCCGTCGCGCTGACCAACGTGGCCATCCCGGCCGAGGAGGTCGGCACCCAGGCCGTCGAAATGACCATGCGCCGGCTCGCCGGCCACACCACCCCGGAGGTCCGGCTGCTCGGGCCCCGCCTCACCCGGCGCGAAAGCACCGCCGCGCCCCGCGCCTGACCCCCGGTTCTGCTCCGCTGCCGAAGGAGAATCACCATGCCCGTAGTCCGTCGCGCCCTCGTCCTCTCCGTGTGCGCCACGAGTGCCGTGCTGCTGGCCGCCTGCAGCCCCAGCCCGACGGCCCCGGCCGCGCCCGGCGGCGCCGACGCCCCGGCCGCCACGTCGATCACCGAGCTCGACTACTACGCCGACGAGCAGGGTTCCGCCGCGTGGCAGAAGATCCTCGACGCCTGCGCCGGGCAGACCGGGATCAAGATCGAGCGCCAGAAGGTGCCGACCAACCAGATGCTGCCGAAGGTGCTGCAGAGCGCCAGCTCGAAGACGCTGCCGAACCTGCTCTTCACCGACAACCCGACGCTCCAGCAGGTCGCCGCCACCGGCGCGCTGACCCCGCTGAGCGACTACGGCATCAGCACCGACGGCTATTACGACAGCATCGTCAAGGCCGGGACCTACCAGGGCAAGGTGTACGGGGTCGCGCCCGGCGTCAACGGCCTCGCGCTGATCTACAACAAGGACCTCCTGCAGGCCGCCGGGGTCGAGCCGCCGAAGACGTGGGACGAGCTGAAGGCCGCCGCGGCGAAGCTGACCAAGGACGGCAAGTACGGCCTCGCCTTCTCCGCCATCCCGTCCGAAGAAGGCACCTGGCAGTTCCTCCCGTTCTTCTGGAGCAACGGCGCCGAACTGTCCCAATTGGACTCCCCCAAGGCGGCCCAGGCACTGCAGTACGTCACCGACCTGGTGAACTCGGGTGCGGCGTCGAAGTCCGTGGTGACCTGGAACCAGAACGACGTCGCCGACCAGTTCGTCGGCGGCAACGCGGCGATGATGATCAACGGGTCGTGGAACATCGCCCGCCTCGACGAGCAGAAGTCCCTGCACTACGGCGTGGTGCCGATTCCGGTGCCGCAGGCCGGCGGCAAACCGGTGGTCGCCCTCGGCGGCGAGGTCGGCACCATCCCGGTGACCGGCGGGCCCGCCCAGCAGGCCGCGGGCAAGGTGCTCTCCTGCATCCTGTCCGAGCCGACGATGGTCGAGTGGAGCAAGGCGCACGCCTACATCCCGTCGAAGACGGCCGTCGCGGAGAAGTTCGGCAAGGACCAGCCCGCGATGCAGGCGTTCGTCGACGAGGTCGGCACCGCCCGCTCCCGCACCGCGGAGCTCGGCGAGAAGTACCCGAAGGTCTCGCAGGCCCTGGCCGACGCGCTCCAGGCGGCACTGACCGGCAAGACTCCGGTCGACCAGGCCCTCAAGGCCGCCCAGCAGGCGAGCGGCTCGTGACGCTCGCCGCCGCCCCGACGGTCTCGGCGGCACCCCGCGCGAACCGGAGGTCCCGCCGGGACAACCGGTTCGCCGCGTGGGCGTTCCTGCTGCCCGCCCTGGCCTACATCATCGTGTTCTTCGGCTACCCCCTGGTCGCGAACCTGGTGATGAGCACCCAGAACTACACGGTGAAGTCGTTCTACACCGGCGAAGCGCCCTTTGTCGGCATCGCGAACTACTCCGCCGTGCTGAACAACCCGCTGTTCTCGACGGCGGCGCTCAACACGGTGCTGTTCACCGCCGGGTCGCTCGTCTTCCAGTTCGGCATCGGCCTGGCGCTCGCGGTGTTCTTCAACGGCCGCTTCCTCGGCAGCGCGCTGCTGCGGTCGCTGCTCCTGCTGCCGTGGCTGCTGCCCCTGGTGGTCAGCGGCGCGGTCTGGCGGTGGATGTTCGACCAGGACCACGGCGTGCTCAACGCCGGCCTGCGGTTCCTCGGCTTCGCCGCGGTGCCGTGGCTGAGCAGCACGAACTGGGCGCTGCCGGCGGTGATCCTCACCAACATCTGGATCGGCATCCCGTTCAACCTGGTGATCCTGCACGGCGGCCTGCGCGCCATCCCGGCGTCGCTCTACGAAGCCGCGGAGCTGGACGGCGCCGGGGCCTGGGCGCGGTTCCGGCACGTCACCTGGCCGCTGCTGCGGCCGGTCACCGGGATCGTGCTCATGCTCGGCCTGGTCTACACGATCAAGGTGTTCGACGTGATCATGGTCGTCACCGGCGGCGGGCCGGCCAACGCGACGCAGACGCTGACCACGTGGTCGTACCGGCTGTCCTTTCAGGACTTCGCGTTCGGGCAGGGCGCGGCGGTCGGCAACGTCCTCATCGTGGTGGCGACCGTCTTCGGGTTGCTGTACCTGCGCTCGGCCAAGGCGACCCTGGCGGAGGCGGCATGAAGACGGCGAACTGGCCGCGGACCGTGCTCGGTGTGCTGATCGTCGCGGCGCTGCTGTTTCCGCTGTACTGGATGGTCAACGCCTCCCTGCAGCCCAGCGGCGCGCTGCTGCGCCCCGACCCGGCGTTCTTCCCCGTCGGCGGCACCCTGGACGGCTACCGCAAGGCCGTCTCGACGCAGGGGCCCAACCTGCTCTCCAGCGTCGTGGTCGCGCTCGGCACGGTGGTCGTGTCGCTGCTGGTGGCGGCACCGGCGTCGTACGCGCTGGCCCAGCTGAAGGTGCGCGGCGGGCCGGCGCTGGTGTTCGTGCTGCTCATCGTGCAGATGATCCCGGGCATCGTGATGGCCAACGCGCTCTACACGGTGTTCAGCAACCTCGGCCTGATCGACAACTACCTCGGGCTGGTCCTCGCCGACTCCACCGCGACCATCCCGTTCGCCATCCTCCTGCTGCGGGCGTTCATGATCTCCGTGCCGAAGGAGCTCACCGAAGCGTCCCGGGTGGACGGTGCCGGGTACTGGCGCACGTTCTCCTCGATCATCCTGCCGGTCAGCCGCAACGCGCTGGTCACCGCCGGGTTGTTCTCGTTCCTGTTCGCCTGGGCGGACTTCCTGTTCGCGGTCACCTTGACCACCGGGCAGTCGTTCGAGCCCATCACCGTGGGCATCTACCGGTTCGTCGGCAACCAGTCCGCCGACTGGAACGGGATCATGGCCACCGCCGTCCTCGCCGCGATCCCCGCGGCCGTCCTGCTGGTCGTCGCCCAGCGCTACGTCGTCGCCGGGCTGACCAGCGGCGCCGTCAAAGATTGACCTCTTCCAAGGAGACCCGCGTGATCACCACGACCGAAGACGGCCGCTCGCTCGAAGTCAGCGTGCGGCACGAGGTGCTGCGCATCGAGCCGTGGGGCGAGGGCAGCCTGCGCGTGCGGGCCGGACGGCACCGCATCGCCGAAGACGTCCCGGGCGCGCTGCTGCCCGCCAAGCCGTCGGCGGCGACCGCGTCCGCCGAGGGACGCACCGGCCGGGTCGTCAACGGCCCGCTCACCGCGATCGTCGAGATCGCCGACACCGACACCGGGATCGACGCGCAGCTGAAGTTCGTCCGCACGGACACCGGCGAGGAGCTGCTGTCCGAGCAGCGCGCGCACTTCTGGTGGCCCGGCGCGCGGCTGTTCATGCCCTCGCGCAACGGCTACGGCCGGCTCGAACAGCGGTTCAGCGCCTACGAGGGCGAGCGGCTGTTCGGCCTCGGGCAGCACACGCACGGCCGGCTCGACCAGAAGGGCCTCGTGCTCGACCTGGTGCAACGCAACGCCGAGGTGTCGGTGCCGTTCCTGCTGTCCAGCCGCGGCTACGGGTTCCTCTGGAACAGCCCCGCCGTCGGCCGGGTCGAGCTGGCGGAGAACGGTACCCGCTGGGTCGCCGACGACGCGCGTCAGCTCGACTACTGGATCACCACCGGCGACGGCCCGCGGCAGATCCTGAGCCACTACGCCGACGCGACCGGCCACGCGCCCATGCTGCCCGAGTGGGCGGCCGGGTTCTGGCAGTCGAAACTGCGCTACCGCACGCAGGAGGAGCTCCTGTCGGTCGCGCGCGAGTACCACGCGCGGGGGCTGCCGCTGTCGGTGATCGTGGCGGACTTCTTCCACTGGACGCACCTCGGCGACTGGAAGTTCGACACCGCGGAGTGGCCGGACCCGGCCGGGCTGGTGCGTGAGCTGGCGGACCTCGGCGTCAAGCTGATGGTCTCGGTGTGGCCGTCGGTCAGCCCGCTCTCGGAGAACTACCAGGAGCTGCACGAGCAGGGTTTGCTGGTGGCCGCCGAGAGCGGCGTCCCGGCGCACGCGCCCTGGAAGGACAAGGGGTTCGGCGTCGAGATGCCGGTGGCGTTCTACGACGCGACCAACCCGGAGGCGCGGCGGTTCGTCTGGAGCAAGGTCAAGGAGAACTACTACGACCTGGGCGTGCGCGCGTGGTGGCTGGACGGCGACGAGCCGGAGATCCAGCCCGGCCACCCGCACAACCTGGGCTTCCACGCCGGCCCGGGCGCGGAGGTGTTCAACCTCTACCCGCAGGCGAACGCGCAGACGTTCCACGACGGCATCCGCGCCGAAGGCGACGACGAAGTGGTACTGCTGTCCCGGTCGGCGTGGGCGGGCAGCCAGCGCTTCGGGGCGGCGCTCTGGTCGGGTGACATCGGGGCGACGTGGCCGTCGCTGCGCACGCAGGTCCGGGCCGGGCTGAACGTGGCGCTGGCGGGAATCCCCTGGTGGACAACGGACATCGGCGGCTTCCACGGCGGTGACCCCGACTCGCCGGAGTACCGCGAGCTGATGGTGCGCTGGTTCCAGTACGGCGTGTTCTGCCCGCTGTTCCGGCTGCACGGCTACCGCGACCCGCGCCCGGGGTTCGGGCCGGAGATGACCGGCGGTCCCAACGAGGTCTGGTCCTTCGGTGAAGCGGCGTACGAGTCGATCACGGCGTCGCTGCGCCTGCGGGAGCGGCTGCGGCCGTACCTGATGGAGCAGATGCGGGTGGCCCACGAGCAGGGCATCCCCCCGATGCGGCCGGTGTTCGTCGACTTCCCGGCGGACCGCGCCGCCTGGGACGTCGACGACCAGTTCCTCCTCGGCCCGGACGTGCTGGTGGCCCCGGTGCTCGAGCCGGGCGTCACCTCGCGGCGGGTGTACCTGCCCGCCGGAGCGACCTGGACGGACGCGGTGGCCGGCACCCGCCACGACGGCGGCGAATGGGTCGAGGCGCCGGCCCCGGCGGACCGGATCCCGGTGTTCCTCCGCGACGGGGCGGACCTGCCGATCCGGGAATAGTCACCGCTCCCGCAGCTCGACCCACGGCTGCGGCTCGGGCTCGCCCGGTGCCCAGCCCGGCGGCCAGATCCGGACGACGCCGGCGTCGATCCGGACGTGGGCTCCGGTGAAGTCGTATTCGGCGGCTGTCGCGCCCGTGAAATCGACGGGACCGGCGAAGGACGTCTCCACGAAGCTCGCCCTGCGGACTTCGCAGCCGCGCAGGTCCACCGCGTGGAGCACCAGGTGGTCGAGGTCGAGGTCCATCCCGGGCCAGAACCGCGGGGACGCGCGCCGCAGGTGGGGCCGCAGGAGCTGCCACAGCTCCGCCTGCCACGCGACCGGGTCCGGCCAGTCGTCGTCGAGCCGGGCGGTGATGGCGTGGACGCACTCCTGGCGCCGCTCGGGGTCGGCGTCGGCCTGCTCGGCGAAGGAGGCCAGCTCGGCCAGCCGGACGGTGTGCTCGTCGGCCAGCAGCAGGGCGGCGACCTCGTCGGGGACCGGCTCCGGCGGCGCCGACGGGGTCAGCACCTCGGCGGGCCGGTCCCGGCGCAGGAGCAGCCACGCCGTCACCGAGCCGGAGACGGCGCCGATCAGCGCCAGGACGGCGAACGGCGTGACGGTGGCCATACCCGGGATTCTCCCGGCCGCCGCCAGCGAATTAAAGTGGACCTGTGAGTCCAAAGCTGACCCCGAAGGGCGCGGCGACGCGGCAGCGGATCGTCGAGGGCGCCGCGGCCGAGATCCGCGAGCGCGGTGTCGCCGTCACGACGCTGGACGACGTCCGGGCGCGGACGGGGACGAGCAAGAGCCAGTTGTTCCACTACTTCCCGGACGGCAAGGAAGAGCTCCTGCTGGCGGTGGCCCGCTTCGAAGCGGACCAGGTCCTGGCCGTCCAGCAGCCGCAGCTGGGCCGGCTGACGTCGTGGGCGGGGTGGCAGCGCTGGCGGGACACCGTCGTCTCGCACTACGACAGCCGCGGGCAGCACTGCCCGCTCAACGTCCTGATCTCCCAGCTCGGCCGCGCGACCCCGGGCGCGCAGGCCGTGGTCACCGAACTGCTGCGGCGCTGGCAGGACGAGATCGAGGCGGGCATCCGCCACCTGCAGCGGGCCGGCGAGGTCGGCGCGGACCTGGACGCCCCACGCGCGGCGGCCGCCCTGCTGGCGGGCATCCAGGGCGGGGTCGTGGTGATGCTGTCGACCGGCCGCATCGACCACCTCGAAGCGGCGCTCGACGTCGGCATCGGGAACCTGCGGGCGAGCGGGAACCGGTGAGCCCGGTTCCCGCTCCCGGAAGTCAGGCGGACTTGATCGCGGAGATCTCGAACTCCAGCGTGACCTTGTCGCTCACCAGCACGCCACCGGTCTCCAGCGCGGCGTTCCAGGTGATGCCGTAGTCCTTGCGGCTGATCGAGGTGGAGCCCTCGAAGCCGATCCGGTCGTTGCCGAACGGGTCCTTCGCCGAGCCCTCGAACTCGAACGGGACGGTGACCGAACGGGTGACGTCCTTGATCGTCAGGTCGCCGGTGACGTCGAAGCTGGTCTCGCCGGTCTGCTTGATCTCGGTCGAGGTGAAGGTGATCTGCGGGTACTCGTCCATCGACAGGAAGTCGTTGCTCTTCAGGTGCCCGTCGCGGTCGGCGTTGCGGGTGTCGATGCTGTGGGCCTGGATGGTCACCTGGACGCTCGACTTCTCCGGCGCGTCGCCGTCGATGGTCGCGGCGCCGGTGAACTCGTTGAAGCTGCCGCGCACCTTGGTCACCATCGCGTGCCGGGCGACGAACCCGATCCGCGAGTGGGCGGCGTCGAGGGTGTATTCGCCGGTCAGCTGGGGGTAGGTGGTCGCGCTGGTCATCGCTGTTCTTCTCTCCTCGTGGTGGCGCCCCCAGGTGATTGAGGGTTCAACGACACTGTACTCACTTTGGCTGGTTGCGCAAGCAAGCTTTCGGTAGTGTTGCCCGCATGGGTGAACTGTCCGCTCTCGACCTCGACGAAGCCGCCTTCTGGCGGCCGCTGATGCGCATCATGACGGCGCTGCCGCGCGCGCTCGAGGACCAGTTCCTGCCCGAGACGGGCTTGGCGATCACCGACTACGGCGTGCTGGTCGCGCTGTCCGAAGCGCCGGACCACCTGCTCCGCATCTCCGGCCTGGCCGCCACCACCGGGCTGTCGCTGAGCCGGATCAGCCGGGTCGTCGACGACCTCACCCGCCGCGGCCTGGTCGAGAAGCGCCGCTGCGCCGAGGACGGCCGCGCGTCCAACGCCGTGCTGACCGAGGCCGGATTGGCCAGACTGGAGGCGGCCTACCCGAGCCACCTCGCCCGCGTGCGGGCCGCGGTGTTCGACCACCTGAGCACCGAGGACATCCGCACGGCCGGGCCGGTGCTGGCCCGGCTGGCCGCGGCACTGGACACCGCTCCCCCGACCGACGACTGCTGAGGACGCCGATGAGCGACAAGGGCGAGTACAAGCGCGACCAGAACTACCTCCCGGACCGCATCACGGCCGACGGCCGCGACGGCTGGCCGGTCGAGCCGGGCCGCTACCGGCTGGTGGTGGCGCGGGCCTGCCCGTGGGCGAACCGCGCGGTGATCGTCCGGCGCCTGCTCGGGCTCGAGCCGGTCCTGTCGATGGGCATCGCGGGCCCGGTCCACGACGAGCGCAGCTGGAGCTTCGACCTGGACCCCGGGGGCCGCGACCCGGTCCTCGGCATCGAGCGCCTGCAGGAGGCGTTCTTCAAGCGCGACCCGGACTACCCGCGCGGCATCACGGTGCCCGCGTTCGTCGACGTCCCGAGCGGCCAGGTCGTCACCAACGACTTCGCGCAGATGACGCTGGACATGTCCACGGAGTGGACGGCGTATCACCGCGACGGCGCACCGGAGCTGTACCCGGAGAAGCTGCGCGACGAGATCGACGACGTGGCGCAGAAGGTGTTCACCGACGTCAACAACGCGGTGTACCAGTGCGGCTTCGCCCGGTCCCAGGAGGCGTACGACCACTCGTACCGGAAACTGTTCGCCCGGCTCGACTGGTTGTCGGACCGCCTGGCGGGCCGGCGGTACCTGGTGGGCGACACGATCACCGAGGCCGACGTCCGGCTGTTCACCACGCTGGTGCGGTTCGACGCGGTGTACCACGGTCACTTCAAGTGCAACCGGCAGAAGCTGACCGAGCTGCCGGTGCTGTGGGCATACACGCGCGACCTGTTCCAGACGCCGGGCTTCGGCGACACGATCGACTTCGCCCAGATCAAGGAGCACTACTACGTGGTGCACCAGAACGTGAACCCGACGGGGATCGTCCCGCTCGGCCCGGACAGCTCCGGTTGGCTCACCCCGCACGGCCGCGAGGAGCTCGGCGGCCGCCCGTTCGGCGACGGGACCCCGCCGGGCCCGCCGCCGGAGTCCGAGAGGGTGCCCGCGCTCTGAGAACTTGGCTACGGTGATCGCCATGGAACGCCTGCGCGATCGCCGGGTCCTGGCCACCGGGCGCCGGTTCCGGCATCGGCCGGGCCACCACGCTCCGCCTCGGACGACGGAAAGTTCATCACGTGCACGGAAATCCGCATCGAAGGCGGCATGCACACCTGAACAACAATGACGCCCCAAGGCAAGCAGCCGCCCTCAGCGGCCGTTGAACAATCCGGCGTTCGGGCCGGCGGGAAGCACAGAAGGCAGCGGACATCACCTGTCCTATATCCAAGAGACCGTCGCCCCCATGGATCCCTTCCACATCGACATCCCCCAGCAAGACCTCGACGAGCTCCACCACCGCCTGGCCAAGACCCGCTGGCCGGGCGAGCTCCCCGACGCCGGCTGGGACTACGGCGTCAGCCAGGCCTACCTGGCCGACCTCGTCGGCTACTGGCAGCACGGCTTCGACTGGCGGGCCCAGGAAGCAAGCCTCAACCGGTACCCCCAGTTCACCACCACCCTCGACGGCCAGAACGTCCACTTCGTCCACGCCCGCTCCCCCGAACCCGACGCGACTCCGCTGATCATCACCCACGGCTGGCCCAGCACCATCGCCGACTTCCGGGACGTCCTCGGCCCCCTCACCGACCCGAAGGCCCACGGCGGTGACCCGAAGGACGCCTTCCACGTCGTCGCACCATCGGTGCCCGGGTTCGCCTTCTCCGGCCCCACCACCGAACGCGGCTGGAACACCCACCGCGTCGCGAAAGCGTGGGCCGAGCTGATGCAGCGGCTCGGCTACGAACGCTACGGCGCCCACGGCGGCGACTTCGGCAGCATCGTCTCGCCCGAACTCGGCCGCGTCGCTCCTGATGCCGTGCTGGGCGTGCACCTCAACGCCGTCGCCAATGCCGGGGTGCCGACCGCTCCCGGGGACCTCGACCGATTGTCCGAAGAGGACCGGAAGCGGGCGCGGGAGAACGAAGCCTGGTGGTACCCCCACTCCGGCTACGCCACCCAGATGGCCACCCGGCCGCAGACCCTCGCCTACGCCCTCAACGACTCCCCCGCCGGGCAGCTCGCCTGGAACCTCGAGTGGTTCGTCGACTGGGATCCCACCGCCACGAACCAGACCCCGGTGAGCCGGGACGCGCTCCTGACCAACGTGACGATCTTCTGGCTCACCGGCACCGCCGGCTCGGCCGCGCGTCTCTACCTCGAGGCCGGCCAGGACGGCTGGGGGGAGCGGCCCGCGCCCTCCGGGGTCCCGACCGCGGTGGTGAACTTCCGCGGCGACCACGCGATCCGCGGCCTGGCCGCACTGTCCAACACGGTCACGCGCTGGACCGAGTACGACACCGGCGGCCACTTCGCGTCCCTGCAGGCGCCCGAAGCACTGGTGACCGACATCCGCGAGTTCTTCCGCGGCCTTTAGACCCGGCGGCGCCGCTTGGCCACGGCGCCGTCGAGCAGCGGACGCAGCTCCTCGACCACCGTCTCGAGGGGCGCGACGTCCTGGTGCGCCCGCGCCAGGACGATCGCGCCCTCGAGGGCGCTGAGCATCAGCACCGCCAGGGACGCGCTGCGGGCCGGGGGCACGCCCAGCTGCTCGAGGGTCGCCGCGACCGGGCGCTGCCAGCCCTCGAACGCCTTGCCCACCGCTTCGCGCAGGCTGTCGCTGGTGGCGGCCGTGTCCGCGACCGTCGCCACCAGGGGGCAGCCCGCGTCGAAGCCGGACGTCGTGAACTCGCCGGTCCACTGGGCGGCCATCGCCGCGAAGAGGTTCCCCGGGGTCGGGTCGGCGAGCTTGGCCGCGACGCGCGCCACGCGGCGGGCGGCGTAGTCGCCGGCCCAGGTGACGGCTTCGGCGATCAGCTGGTCCTTACCGCCCGGGAAGTAGTGCTGCAGGGACCCCCGCGGGGCTTCGGCGTGGGCGACCACGTCCCGCATGCCGGTCGCCCCGACACCGTGGATCCGCACCAGCTGGGCGGCGCTGAGCACCATCCGCTCGCGCGGGGTCCTGGTCATCGGCTGCCTCCTTCATGACGTCCGTCATGGTAGCCCAGTCCGGCACGACCAGCGCGAAGTCCCGTTCACCGCGCTCGTAGGACGGCATCGGCCGGAACCCCTGACCCAGCAGCAGCGCCTCGGCGCCGGTGTTCCCGGCCTGCACGGTGGCCCGCACGGTCCAGCCCGGCCAGCGCCTGCACGCCCACAGCCACCGGCTCAGCGCACTGGCGACTCCCTGCCGCTGCCACGCGTCGGCGACCAGGATCCCGATTTCCGCTTCCCCCGGCGTCTCCGAGACGAAGTTGAGCAGCCCGGCCGGAGTGCCGTCGCGAAAGGCGAGCAACGCGACACCGGCGAGCAAAAACCGTTCGTAACGCTGGAAAACCTCGGCGGGCCGGGCCGGGCCGCCCATCATGAACCGGCGCCGGAGACTCTCCGGCGAGCAGGCCGCGATCAGCGCGGCGACCTGCGCGCGGTCCGCGACCTCTATGACAGTGGTCATAGTCCCCATGAGAGCACACCGGACCGGAAAATGCCATGACGGGTGTCATAGGCCGCCGCGCCCGGTTCGCCCGGCCGGGACCCGGGTACGTTGCCGTGGCCGCGCTCCCCCACCGCGAAAGGCGTCCTCGATGCAGCTCTACGCCGAACGGCCGATCCGCCGGACCGCCCAGCTCGTCAGCGACCTCCTGGCCGTGCTGCTCGTCGTCATCGCGGTCTGGCTGGGGACGTCGGTGTACGACCAGGTCATGAAGCTGCGGGCACCCGGGGACGGGCTCGTCGACGCCGGTACCGGCCTGCGCGGCACGTTCGACTCCGCGGCGAACTCCGCCGACGGCCTCCCGCTCGTCGGGGACGCCCTGGCCAAGGCCCTGCACGGTGGTTCGGACGTCGGCACGAAACTCACGGACGCCGGCCACTGGCAGATCGAGGCCGTCGAGAACCTGGCCTGGTGGCTGGCGGCGGTCATCATCGCCCTGCCCGTGCTGACGCTCCTGGTGTCGTGGTTGCCGCTGCGCTGGCACTACACGCGCCGCGCCACCTCGGCCGCACGGCTGCGGGCCCTCGGTGACGAAGGGCTGGACCTGCTGGCCCTGCGCGCCCTCACGACGCAGCCCCTCCACCGCCTGGCTTCGGTGGGCGAGCCGGCCACCGGCTGGCGGGAGCGCGACCGGGACGTCATCGCGAAGCTGGCCGGCCACGAACTGGCGCGCCACGGCCTCGCTCCCTGAGCCGGAGGTCTCCCCGCCGGGGGCTCAGGACACCGGCGGGAAGACCTCCGCACTCCGCGGGCCGGGAGAGCTCAGCCGACGGAGGGGCCCATCCCGAGGGACTGCGGCGTGCTGGCGTCGGGCGACGGCTGGTGCAGGCCTTCGTCCAGCGGGCCGAACTCGGTCATCAGGGCCGGGCTGCCGCCCCACGGGGTCTGTTCCTCGGCGATCAGCGAGTTCGTCGTGAGCAGCAGACCGGCCACCGAAGCCCCGTTCTGCACGGCCGAGCGGCACACCCGCAGCGGGTCCACGACGCCGAGGGCGATCATGTCCCCGTAGCGGTCGTGCAGGGCGTCGAAGCCTTCGTCGTCACCGAGTTCCCGGGTGCGCGCGACGATCTCGTGCGCCGGGTGGCCCGCGTTGTGCGCGATGAGGAACGCCGGTTCGGCCAGGGCCCGCCGGACGATCTCGACGCCGATGGCCTGGTCACCGTCCAAGCCGAGGCCTTCCAGGGCCTTTTCGGCGTGCAGGAGCGCCGCTCCCCCGCCCGCCACGATGCCCTCGGCCATCGCCGCCCGGGTCGCCGACAACGCGTCCTCGACCCGGTGCTGCAGTTCCTTCAGCTCGGCCGGCGTGGCCGCGCCGACCCGGACCACCGCGACCTTGCCGGTCAGGGCACCGATCCGCTCGGTCAGGACGTCCTCGTCGACGCCGAACTGCGCGCGCTCCAGCTCCGCCCGCAACTGCCCGACCCGGAACTCGACCGCGTCCGACGAGCCGGCGCCGCCCACGATGGTGGTGCGGTTCTCGGTGACCCGGACCTGCTTGGCGCGGCCGAGGTGCTCCAGGGTCATCGTCTCCATGGTGAACCCGGACTGCCGCGAGAGCACCGCGCCGCCGACGATGGCCGCGAGGTCCTCCAGCTTGTGCAGCCGCCGGTCGCCGAAGCCGGGCGCGCGGACCGCGACCGACTGGAACGTGCCGTTCATGTGGTTGTGCACCAGCATGGACAGCGCCGTGCCCTCGACCGTCTCGCCGATCACCACCAGCGGCCGGGGTGCCCGCATCACCTTGTCCAGCAACGGCATCAGCTGCTGCACCTTGGTGATCTTCTCCGCGCACATCAGGATGTAGGGGTCGTCGAGCACCGCCTCCAGCCGGCCCGGGTCGGTGACCAGGTACGGCGAGAGGTAGCCGTTGTCGAACTCGAACCCTTCGACGAACTCGACGCTCATCCCGATCGACGGCGACTCCTCGACGGTCACCACACCGCCGTCGCCGACGGTGTGCAGGGCCTTGGCGATGACCGCGCCGACGGCGTCGTCGTCGTTGGCCGAGATCGCCGCCACCCGCGCGTAGTCCTGTTCGGACACCACCGGGTGGGCCTGCTTCTCCAGGTGCGCCACCAGCAGCCCGACCGCGTGGTCGATGCCGCGTTTGACGAGCACCGGGTTGCCGCCGCTCGCGATCGCCCGCATGCCCTCGCGGACGATCGCCTGGGCCAGCACGGTGGCCGTGGTGGTGCCGTCGCCGACGACGTCGTTGGTCTTGATCGCCGCTTCCTTCACCAGTTGCGCACCCATGTTCTCGAACTGGTTCTTCAGGTGGATCTCGCGGGCGATGGTGACGCCGTCGTTGGTGACCACCGGCGAGCCGGTGATCTTCTCGATGATCACGTTGCGGCCCTTGGGGCCCAACGTGGACTTGACCGCTTCGGCCAGCTTGTCGACGCCCGCCAGCAGCAGGTCGCGGGCGTCCGAGCCGAACCGCAGTTCCTTCGCCATCTGCCCGCTCCTAGGGGGTGAGGATCGCGCGGCCGCGCACGCGCCCGGCGTCGAGGTCGGCCAGCGCGTCGAGCGCCGCGTCCAGGGGGTACTTCTTCGTGTGCAGGGTGACCTTGCCGGCTTCGGCCAGGACCATCAGCTCGACGAGGTCGTTGTAGGTGCCCACGAGGTTGCCGATGATGTTGCGTTCGGTGGAGATGATGTCGATCGTCGGGATCTCGATGTTCGAGCCGTAGCCGATGACGAAGTGCGACCCGGCGCGCCGCGTCATCGCGAAGGCGTCCTGCTGGGCGCCCTGCTCGGCGACGAAGTCGAGGACGACTTCGGCGCCGTTGCCGCCGGTCAGGTCGAGCACGGCTTCGACCTGCTTGCCGTCGGCCAGCACGGTCTCGTCGGCACCCAGGGTGGCCGCCAGGTCGAGGGCGTCGGCGTTGCGGTCGACCACGATCACGCGGGCGGCCGTCAGCGCGCGCAGCGACTGGATGCCGATGTGCCCGAGGCCGCCGGCGCCGTTGACGACGCAGGTGGTGCCCGGGTACAGGTGCGGGACGGCCTTGCGCACCGCGTGGTAGGCGGTGATGCCCGCGTCGGCCAGCGCCGCCACATCGGACGGCCGGGTCGACGGATCCAGCTTGATGCACGCCCGCGCCGACGTCAGCAGGTACTCCGCCATCCCGCCGTCGCTGCTGATGCCCGGGAAGCTCCCGTTCGGGCAGTGCATGTCGTCGCCGGCCCGGCAGGCGTGGCAGAGCCCGCAGGTCGGCGTCGGGTGCAGGATCACGGTGTCCCCGACCTCGACGTTCGTCACCGCCGGGCCGACCTCGTGCACCCAGCCCGCGTTCTCGTGCCCGATCGTGTAGGGCAGCGCGACGCCGGACTTCTCGGCCCACTGCTCCTCGATGATGTGCAGGTCGGTGCGGCACACGCCGGCGCCGCCGATCTTGACCACGACGTCGAAGGGTCCGGTGGCGCGCGGCTCCGGGACGTCTTCGATCACCGGTTGCTGGTGGTACTTCTGCAGCCGCACGGCCTTCATCCCGTGCCCTCCTCTTCACCGGTCAGGGCGTACCGCGCGCGCAGCATGCCGCGGCAGACGCCCGAGTTGGCCTCCATGCTCGTGCGGGTCAGCCGCGCGAACGCCAGGTGGCGTTTCGCATCGGCCTCGGACACCGCTCGCCCGGTCGCCGGGTCGAGCAGCAGCGGGTCGCCGTCCTCGGCGGGCAGGCCGAGCTCGCGGCGGCGGGCCCGCAGCCGGTCGAGGTCCGGGCTCGGCGGGACGTCGCCGAGGGTCAGCGCCGCCGGGTCCCGGCCGAGGGACCGGCAGACGCGGTCGGTGCCCGCCAGGACGGCCTTGCGGACGAAGTCGTACCGCAGCGTGTCGAGCTCGTCGACGGCCTCGCCGTCGAAGGACGCGACGAACCCCTGCCGGGCCGCGACCCCGCGGTTGATGACGTCGGACGCGAAGTGGTCGTCGAGCCGGATGTCGAGCCCGGTCAGGCCCGGCACCCCGGCCACGGCGTCGTAGGCGTCCGCGACCATGAGGAACGCGAAGTTCGGCGCGCAGAAGTACGTCGGCAGCCGCAGCCGGACGACGGCGTGGCCCGCGTCGCTCACCTCGCAGCGGGCCACGAACCCGAGGTCGGTGAGGGGTTCGTCCAGTTCGGGATCCCGGACGGTGCCCAGCGCCGCCCACACGGCGGCGCGGGCGCCGGTCACCAGCGTGGTCATGAGTTCGGCACGCCGACGGGCTCGACCTTCTCCGGATCCCGCAACCGAAGCTCTTCCGGCACGTCGATGCCGTAGAGGCGGGCCGCGTTCAGCCCGAGGATCTTCTTCTTCTGGTCGACGGTCAGCGGCGGGAAGTCCGACAGCTCTTCGTCGGACGGCATGTTCCAGTCGACGAAGCCCTCGACCTGCCACTTCGGTTCCCAGATGGCGTAGTCCGCGCCGAAGATCAGCTTGTCCTCCCCGAGCCAGAACATCAGCTCGCCCATGACCTTGGCGAAGAACTTCGGGCGGGCGTGCATCAGGCCGCCGACCACGACGGCCAGCCCCGCGTAGACGTTCCGCTCCTGGGTGGCCATGAAGCAGAAGTCCTCGATGCGCGGCAGGCCGACGTGCTCGACGATGAAGTTGAGGCCCTGGAAGTTCGTCGCCGCGTGGTCCACATCGGACACGTCGAACGCGTCCTTGTCCAAGGGCCAGATCGTCGGTCCCTTGTGGATGTGGACGTTCGTGACGCCGAGTTCCTCGCACTTCTCGAGGAAGCGCGCGGTTTCCGGATCCTTGAGGCTCCAGCCGCGGGAGTCGCCCCGCCACTCGGCCGTGTAGAGCTTGACGCCCTTGCAGCCGTACCGCTTGACGCGCTCTTCCAGGGCCTTCAGGCCTTCGTCGCCTTCACGCGGGTCGAAGGTCGTGTTGACGAGGAACTTGCCGGGGTGCTTCTCGGCCAGCGCCGCGTCCGCTTCGGTGGTGTTGAAGCCCGTCTTGTACCACTGCCGCAGGTTCGTCGGCTGGAAGATGGCCTGGTCGACGTGCCCGGCCTCGAACAGGTCGTGCATCATCAGTTCCTCGGAGTACTTCTGGAACCGGTCGATCGGCCAGTGCGTCTCCTTCGGGCCGAGCCCCTGGTAGGCGTGGAAGCACTCGATCCAGCCCTTGGCGTATTCCTCCTGCCCTTCGACCCAGTTCTCCGGGCTCGCGTCCCAGAAGTGGGTGTGGGCGTCCACCACGAAATACTTCTCGCCGTCTTTCTCGTACATTTCCTGATCCTCCTGAGCCGGATCGAGTGCTGGGTCCTACTTGACGGGCTTGAGGTCGAAGTCGAGGTATTCGGCCGCGTCCTCGGGGTTGGCGAACATGATCGTGCGGTCGTCTTCGTGGATCATCCGCCCGTAGTGGGTGGACATGCTCTCCTCGAACTCGGCCGCGTTGAACCAGCCTTCTTCCTCGCCGGCGGCCTCGTCGACCTCGGCGTAGACGACCTCCATCCGGCCGACGGCGTCGACCCGGATCATCGAAGGCAGCGGCGTGATGGTGACGTTGTCCTTCGTTCCCATCACTTCCGCGATGATCGCGCCCACCTGGTTGTTCATCAGGGTGAAGCCGCACATGTTGGACGCGGTGTTGTCGGCCTTGAACGGGCTTTCCGCGGTTTTGAAGATGGTCACTGGCCCAGCTCCTCGGGTGCCTTGAGGCCCAATTCGGACAGGATGCCGGCGAACCGGCTCTTCACGCGGTCGAGACCGTCCTCGAACCGGATCGGCTTGGCGTCGGGCTGCGACCACAGCGGCTGCAGCGCGCGGGCGGCGGCGATGCTCTTCGGCACCCAGTCCTCGAGCCACTTCTGCAGCAGCGCCTTGTTGTGGTCGGCGAACTCCTTGTCGTTGATCAGCAGGTGGAACAGCGGTTTCGTGTAGCGGAGGTCGCGTTCGGAGAAGTCGAACTCCTCGGCGCCGATCAGCGTCGGGGTGACGAAGTCGCCGTTCGCCGGCGCGGCCTGCTGCACCAGGTTGCTGCGGAACAATTCGCCGACGAGGGGCTCGAAGACGACGTTCGCGGCGAAGATCGCCTCGCCCCAGTCCCAGATCCCGGTCAGCTGCTCGGCGGTCTCCCGCACGCCCTGCCACGCCGGATCTTCGTTCCACGTCGACAGGTGGGCGGTGCCGTCGAAGCCCTCGATCTCCTCGGTCAGCGTCAGGTTGTACAGCGCCAGGTCCTGGGCCGCGCGGATCCGGTGCATGCTGTTCACCGAGATCGCGTTGTTGTGCATGTTCGTCGGCGCGCGGCGGTTGGCGTTGGCGAACAGGTACAGGCCGAGGCCGTGGTCGACGTGCATCCACGCGCCGACGTGCTTGGCGACGAAGTCGACCCAATTGCGGTTCCACTGTTCGAACGCCTTGGCCTGGCGCGCGGCGTCGATGTTCTGGTTCAGCTGGCGCACGACGTTCGCGTTGTACCGGTAGAGCGTGAGCTCCCATTCCTCGTTGGGGTCGCGGAACTCGTGCCAGCCGTGGGCCGGCCAGTCGTAGCCCTTGCCGCCGGAGCCCGGGCCGCGCTCGGGCAGCGGGCGGTCGGAGCCCCACGCCTTCAGCGCGGTCCACTCCAGCGGGTAGCCGCCCTGGCCGTCGGCGAAGGCGTAGAGCCAGCCCTGGGACAGGTAGTGCCGCGGGTCGGGCTGGACCTCGACGGTGACGTCCTCGTAGTGGCTCTGCTTGCGCTTGGCCGGGGTGAAGTAGTTGTACTGGCGGGCCGTGGAGTCCGGGAAGACCTTCGCGCCCGCCTCGGCGTCGGTGAACGCCGGCTTGGGCACGCTGCGTTCGGAGGTGGCTGTCATGGGTTTCCTACCCTTCGCCCGTGGTGGTGAACTTGTCGTAGAAGACGCGTTTGTCCGCGACGCCGAGCGCGGGCAGCAGCTCCAGCGCGGCCTCCACCATCGGCGGCGGCCCGCAGACGTAGGCGTCGGCACCGGCGAGGTCGAGGCCGGCGCGGCGCAGGACGTCGGTGACGAAGCCGGTTTCGCCGGTCCAGTCGGCGTCGCCCGGCTCGGACAACGCGGGGACGTAACGGAAAGACGGCAGCTTGTCTTCGAGCGCCCGCAGTTCGGCCTCGAAACAGAGGTCGTGGCGGCGGCGGGCGCCGTAGTAGAAGACGGCCTTCCGATCGATCCCGCGCTCGGCCATCGACCGCAGCAGGGACAGGATCGGCGCCATCCCGGCTCCGCCGCCGACGAAGACGAGGTCCGCGCCCGGGTTGTCCCGCAAGGTGAACACCCCGAACGGGCCGGTCACCCGGAGCCGGTCGCCGACCGCGACTTCGGCGGCCAGGAACCGGGAGAACAGCCCGTCGGGGTAGATCTTGACGACGAACTCCAGGAGCCCGTCGCGCGCGGAGGTGTTGGCCATCGAGAACGACCGCGTCTCCTCGGTGCCCGGGATCGCGAAGTCCAGGTACTGCCCGGGGAAGAACTTCAGGTCGCCGTCGAGCCGCACCACCAGGTGCCGGAGGTCGTGCGTCACGGGATCGTTGGCGACGACCTCGACCTCGGCTTCCTGGATCGGTAGGCCGGACTGGATCATCTCCTCGTCGTAGTTGAGCAGCTCGATCGTCAGGTCTTCGTAGGCGTGGGCCCGGCACAGCAGCGTGAAGCCTTCCTCCTTTTCGTAGTCGGGGAGCGCGAAGGTCGAGTACCGGTCGTGTTCGACGTCGTCACCGTCGAGGAGGAACGACTTGCAGGCCGCGCACTGCCCTTCCTTGCAGCCGTGCATGAGCATCACGCCCTGCTCGGCGGCGGCGCGCAGGATCGTGGTGTCCTCGGCGACGTCGATCTCGATCCCGACCGGCTCGAACCGGACGCGGTGTTTCTCTGCCATGGATGCCCCGTCTTGCTCGGTGCGGGGTGGGGGGGGGGGTGTTGGGGGGTGGGGAGAGCCAAAACAACACACCACA